>JALZBL010000004.1 GCA_030947395.1 Actinomycetota bacterium
GAGATGGCCATCGGCGGCCTGTCGGTTCTGCGCGAGCACCGGCTGCGAGTGCCGGCCGACGTCGCCATCTCCGGCTTCGACGACATCGCCTCCTGTCGCCATGTCCGCCCCGCCCTGACGACCGTCCGCCAGCCGATGCGTCAGGTCGGGGAGGAGGCCGTGCGCACCCTGCTCGACCGGTTGCGCGATCCGCAGGGCGCCCACCGGGCCCTCACGTTGCCCACCCGGTTGGTGATCCGACGCAGCTGCGGCTGCCGGACTCGGAGCACCGACCCCGGCGCCGTCTATTCGAAGGCCGGAAGTACCCGATGACTCCCATTTCCCCCACCGCGGACGCCGGACGCGACGTCCGCGCCGACTGGGAGCGACGGATCTACCGGCGGCTCACCGACACCACCGCCGCCGATCCGCAGACGGCCCTCCCGGCGCCGCGCGATGTCCGGGCCCAACCGCGCAGCGGGTATGTGCTGCTCAGCTGGACGCCCGTCCCGGGCGCCGCCGGCTATCTCATCGAGCGAACCCACGGCGACGGCGAGCCGCACATCGTGGCCCACGGCGGCAGCGACGTACCGGCGGTCCCGGGTGATGCATTCGCCGACACCGGCCTGGACGTCGGCACCGGCTACCGCTATCGGGTCGGAGCCGTCGCCGGGGCCGAGTTCCCGGTGTGGAACTGGTCCGAGCCGGTCCTCGGGCGGATCGGTACTGAGCCGGCGGGCGCCGTGCAGATCGCCATCGACGCGTCCGACGTCACTGGCGAGCTGCAGCGGGTCTGGCGCATGGTCGGCTCCGAACGGCTCACGCAGCTGATGTTCGGCCGGGACGAGCACGGCCACGAGGTCGGCGCCGAGTTCGCCGAAGCGCTGCGCCGCGCCCACGACGATCTCGGCGTACGGCACGTCCGGGCGCACGCGATCCTGCACGACGACAACGGCGTCGTCACCCAGGCCCCGGACGGTGGGCTGCGTTACGACTTCGCCATCGTCGACCGGCTCTACGACGCGATCCTGGCGATGGGCCTGCGCCCGGTCGTGGAGCTGTCGTTCATGCCCGCGGCGCTGTCCGCCGATCCGCAGCCGAGCGTCTTCACCTACCGCGGACTCATCTCACCCCCGAAGGACTGGGCGCAGTGGCGCGCCCTCGTGACCGCACTGGCCGCCCACCTCGTCGAGCGGTACGGCATCGACGAGGTCGCCCAGTGGGGCTTCGAGGTGTGGAACGAACCCAATCTTGAGGTGTTCTGGACGGGCACCCGGGACGACTACTTCCGGCTGTACGCCGAGGCGGCCCGCGCGGTGAAGAGCGTCGACCCGCGATTGTTGGTCGGCGGTCCGTCGACGGCCGCCGCGGAGTGGATCGAACCGCTAGCCGAGTTCGCGGCCGGGCAGGACCTGCCGCTGGACTTCGTCACCTCGCACACCTACGGCAACCTGCCCCTCGACGCCCAGCCCGCGCTGCAGCGCCACGGCTTCGACAAGTTGCCCATCTGGTGGACCGAATGGGGCGTCGGCTCGACGCACTTCGGGCCGATCCACGACGGCGTGATCGGTGCGCCGTTCATCCTCAGTGGCTTCACCGCCGTGCAGAACCGGATGGACGCCCTGGCCTACTGGGTCATCAGCGACCATTTCGAGGAGCTCGGCCGCCCGCCCCGGTTGTTCCACAACGGTTTCGGCCTGCTCACCGTGGGCAACCTGCGCAAGCCCCGCTACTGGGCGGTGCACCTGGCCGCGCACGCCGGTGATCATCTGCTGGCGGCCGAGGTGAGCGGGGACGGTGCCGGCGTCCTCGTGCAGACGCTGGCGACCCGCCACGAGGACGGCACCGTGGACGTGCTGGTCTGGAACGGCACGATCAACGGCCAGCTGATGGACGGTGACCCGAGGCTGGACCGGCGGGTGCAGCTGCGCGTCGACGGCCTCGCCGCCGGCCCTCGCCGGGCCCGCATCGCTCGAGTGGACGCGGCGCACTCCAACATCCTGGCCGGGTATCCCGAGGGCGTGGACTGGCCGGACGCCGCCCTGTGGGAGAAGTTGCGGGCGGCCGATCACCTGGACGAGCACGACCTGCCGGACGCGGCGACGAACGGCGGCCCGGCGCAGTTCGACTTCGTACTACCCATGCCGGGCATCGCCCGGATCCGCCTGTTGGCCGGCGCGAACACCGCCGGGAGCGATGAGGAGACTTCACGATGACACGCCATCTGCGCGCCCGTTCGGCGCTGACCTGCGCGGCTATCGCCGCGGTGGCCGCCGCCGGCCTCACCGCCTGCAAGGGCACGGCCAACAACACCAAGAGCAGCAGCACCGGCGGCGGCGGAACCCTGACGATCCAGGGTGACGCCGGCAACCCGACCCTGGTCAAGAACTTCAACCCGTTGGCGACGACCCAGCTCGGCGGCACCCGGCTGATCTACGAGCCGCTGGAGATCCCGAGCCCCATCGACGGCTCGTACACGCCGTTCCTCGCCACCGGATTCAAGTTCAGCAATCCGACGACCCTGGTCTACACGATCCGCCCGGGCGTGAAGTGGAGTGACGGCAAGGACTTCTCCGCCGCGGATGTGGTCTTCACCTTCCAGCTGCTGAGGAAGTTCCCGGCCCTCGACACCACCGGCGTGTGGGCCCAGCTCTCCGGCGTCCGCGCCTCCGGCACCGAGGTGACGGTGACCTTCAAGGCGCCCAATGTGCCCTTCGCGAACACCGTCGCCCAGGTGCCGATCGTGCCCGAGCACGTATGGTCCACGATCGCCGACCCGGCCAAGTACATCAACGACAAGCCGGTCGGGACCGGCCCCTTCACCCTCGACAAGTACGCCGACACCCAGTACCAGCTGAAGAAGAACCCCAGCTACTGGCAGGCCGCCAAGATCGCGCCGGACGAGGTGGTGTTTCCCGCCCAGTCGAGCAATCAGAGCACCAACCAGCTGGACGTCACCAGCGGCAAGTTCGACTGGTCGTACAACTTCCTGCCCGACGTCAAGAAGACCTACGTCAATCGCGATCCCAAGCACAACATCTACTGGTTCCCTCCGGGCGGGGTGATCGGGCTGTTCCTGAACCTGACCAAGGCCCCGTACAACGACGTGAACTTCCGCAAGGGCGTCTCGCTCGCGCTGAATCGCAATGCCATTGCGACCAAGGCGGTGAACGGGTACACGGCCGGGGCCAGCCAGTCCGGCGTCATCCTGCCCAACCTGGAGAAGTACCTGGATCCGAGCCTGCCCAACAAGGGCAACGTCACTCAGGATCTGTCGGCCGCGAAGCAGGCCTTCGCCCAGGCCGGATTCCAGACCCAGGGCAACAAGCTGGTCGGCAAGGACGGCAAGCAGGTCTCCATGTCGATCGTGCTGCCCGGCAACTACAGCGACTGGGTCGCCGCCTCCAAGGAGCTGACCAGCCAGCTCAGTGCGGCCGGCATCAAGGTGAGCCTCGAGCTACCGCAGGCCGCGCAGTACCAGCAGCAGATTCAGGGTGGTTCCTTCGATGCAGCGTTTGGCGGGTTCGGGGGCACCGGCAATCCGTACACGGACTTCAACAACGCCCTGAACAGCAGCTTCGCCGCGCCGTTGAAGACGCCGACCACCAACAACTTCGAGCGCTTCAAGGACCCGGCGGTCGACAAGGCGTTGGCCACCCTGGCTGCGGCGACCGATCAGGCGGCGCAGCTGGACGCCTCCCACAAGCTCGAGCAGGTCATGTACACCCAGGTGCCGGTGGTGCTCATGTACTACGGCGGCAGTTGGGGGCTGTTCTCCACCAAGACCTACACCGGGTGGCCGTCCGCTGACAACCCGTACACGCTTCCGACGAGCTACAACAACTCGCTGCTCGTCGTCGTCTCCCGGCTCACCAAAGCCTGAGTCGGCGACGCCAAGCGAAGGAGGGTGGCCCCATGCGGTACGCAGGTCGCAAGCTGGTGCTGTTCGTCATCACACTGTGGGCGGCGCTCACGCTCAACTTCATCCTGCCTCGGCTGATGCCGGGCTCGCCGGTCGACGCGGCGCTGGCCAAGCTGGCCTCGACGGGTCAACCGGTCACCAACGCCCAGCGCAAGGCGATCGAGATCGAACTGGGTGCGCCGCACGGCAACCTGCTCACGCAGTACTTCCAGTACCTGAACCACACCGTGCACCTCGACTTCGGCCGGTCCTACTCCTTCCCGACCGAGACGGTCTCCCACTCGATCGGCAAAGCGCTGCCCTGGACGCTCGTCCTCGTCGGCGTGACGACGGTGCTGGCCTTCATCGTCGGCACGCTGCTCGGCGTCTACGCCGGCTGGCGCCGCGGCACGAAGGCCGACGCGACGGTGACGATCGGCGCGACCTTCTTCGCGGCGTTCCCGCCGTTCTGGTTGGGCTTGCTGCTGCTCTACGCGCTGGCCTACCAGCTCAACTGGTTCCCGATCAAGGGTGGTTACACGCCGGGGGCGTCGCCGCAACTGACGCTGACCTTCCTCAACGACGCCTTTCAGCACAGCGTGATCCCGGCGTTAACCCTGGCCGTCACGTCGTTGTCCGGGTGGGTGTTCGGCATGCGCAACAACATGATCAACACCCTCGGTGAGGACTACGTGACCTTCGCCGAGGCCAACGGGCTGCGCACCAGAACCGTCGCGCTGCTGTACGCCGCGCGCAACGCGCTGTTGCCGAACGTCACGGCCTTCGGCCTCTCCCTCGGCGCGGTGGTCGGCGGCTCGGTCCTCGTCGAGGGCATCTTCAGCTATCCGGGTCTCGGCAATCTGCTGTACATCGCGGTGTCCAACCGGGACTTCCCGCTGATGCAAGCGCTGTTCTTGGTTATCACGGTGAGCATGCTGGTCGCGATCTTCGTCGTCGACCTGCTGTATGCCCGCCTCGACCCGAGGGTGCGGACGGCATGACGATTCTCTCCACGGTTCCGCCCCCGGCCGAAGCGCCCGGCCTCGGCGGCGCGGTCAAGATCAAGCACGGCAGCTCGCTGCCCGTCCCGGTCCTGTTCCTCGGCCGCGCCCTCGGCACGCTGTGGAGCAACGGCAAGGCGCGCATCGGTCTGGCGGTGCTGGCCCTGTTCGTCCTGGTCGCGTTGTTCGCTCCCCTCCTGGCGCCGCACTCGCCGACCGCGACGACGTTCACGCCGTACGCCAACCCCAATGGGACGAACTGGTTCGGCACCACCGGCAACGGCCAGGACGTGTTCTCCCAGATGATCTACGGCAGCCGGGTCTCGTTGCTGGTCGGGTTGACCGCCGGACTGGTCGCGACCCTGGTGGCCGTCACGATCGGGCTGATCTCCGGCTACCGGCCCGGTCCGGTCGACGAGGTGCTGAGCTTCATCACCAACCTGGCCCTGGTGATCCCTGGACTGCCGCTCATGATCATCCTTGCCGCGTACGTGCCGAGCCGGTCGGTGTGGACCATTGTGCTGGTCGTCGCCTTCACCAGCTGGGCCACCGGTGCCCGGGTGATCCGCAGCCAGGCCTCCACGCTGCGGGCCCGCGAGTTCGTCACCTCGGCGGTGTTCTCCGGAGAGCGGCTGTTCCGGGTGGTGTTCCGGGAGATCCTGCCGAACATGACCTCTCTGGTGGCCGGCAGCTTCTTCGCCGCGGCGACGGCGGCCGTGATGGCCGAGGCCAGCCTGGAGTTCCTCGGTCTCGGCAACCCGTCGACGGTGAGCTGGGGGACCATCCTCTATTACGCGCAGCAGCAGAACGCCCTGCTGACCGGGCAGTGGGTGCTGGTGCTGGCGCCGGGCCTGGCCATCGCCCTACTCGCGCTGTCATTCACGCTCATCAACTTCGGCGTCGACGCGCTGTCCAACCCTCGGTTGCGGGAGAAGTGATGGCCCTACTCGAAGCGCGTGACGTGAGCGTGGTCTACGAACCGACGCGCGGACAACGTATCTGGTCGGTGCGCGACATCGACCTGACGCTGCAGCAGAGCGAATTCGTCGGTCTGGTCGGCGAATCCGGCTGCGGGAAGTCGACCCTCGGCTACGCCCTGACGCGCATGCTGAGGCCGCCCGGTCGCATCGAGGGTGGCTCGATCACCTTCGACGGCGTGGACATCAGCACCCTCGACGGCGAGGAGTTGCGCGCTCAACGCCGCAACGGCTTTGCCCTGGTGTTGCAAAGTGGCATGAACGCGCTCAACCCGGTGCGCACGATCGAGCGACACTTCGGCGACATCCTCAAGGCCCACGCCCGCGCCGGCGAGGATCTGGCCAAAGGCGCGGTGCGGCGCCGCGGGGCGGAGTTGCTCGGCAAGGTGAAGCTGCGCGACGACGTGCTGCGGCGCTACCCGCACGAGCTGTCCGGGGGCATGCGGCAGCGGGTCTCGATCGCGCTGGCCTTGGCGCTCGAGCCGCGGTTGATCGTGTTCGACGAGCCGACCACGGCCCTGGACGTAATCGTCCAGCGCGCGGTCATGGCGACCATCAAGGAGTTGCAGCGTGAGCAGGGCTTCACCGCGCTGCTGATCAGCCACGACCTCGGCGTCGTGCTCGAGGCCACCGACCGGGTACTGGTGATGTACGCGGGACGCATCGTCGAGGACCAGCCGTCGCGCGGACTGCTCAGCGGAGCCCATCACCCGTATACGGAGGCGTTGCTGAACTGCTACGCCGATCCCCGGGCCGAGCAAGTGCGGCTGGGCGGCATCCCGGGTTCGCCGCCGGACCTCTCGGTGGACCTGCCGGGTTGCTCGTTCAACCCCAGGTGCCCGCTGGCCGAAGAGGTATGCCGCCACGTCGATCCGCCGCTGGCTCCGCTCGGACCAGGCCGGGCGGCCTGTCACGTCCGCGCTCCGTCCGCACTGATCGAGAGGGGAGTAGCCGGTGTCCGCTGACTTGGAAGCCCCGGCCGGGCCCGACCGCAGCCGCCGCGCACCGGCGGAAGGGGTGCCGCCGCTGGTGGTGGACGGGGTGAGGAAGACCTATCGGATCCGGGGCCGGCAACGCCGGACCGTGCATGCGGTCGACGACGTCTCCTTCACCATCGCTCCCGGCGCGGCGGTCGGCCTCGTGGGCGCCAGCGGCAGCGGCAAGACCACGTTGGCCCAGATGATCACTGGCTCGGTGCGCCCGACGTCCGGGGCGATCCGCTTCGGCGACCTGGAGGTGCACCGGTTGCGTGCGGGCGGCCTTCGCACGTATCACCGCCGGGTCCAGATGGTCTTCCAGGACCCTTACGGCGCGCTCAATCCGCTGCACACGGTCGCCTACACCGTCGCCCGGCCGGTCCAGAACTTCCTCGGCCTGTCGGCGCGGCCGGCCGAGGCGCGAGTGAATGAGTTGTTGGCGACCGTCGGGTTGACCCCGCCGGAGCAGTTCGCCGCGAAGTTGCCGCACCAGCTGTCCGGCGGCCAGCGCCAGCGCGTGGTGATCGCCCGCGCGTTGGCCTGCGAACCGGATCTGATCGTGGCCGACGAGCCGGTGTCCATGCTCGACGTGTCGCTGCGCGCCGGGGTGCTGAAGCTGCTGGCCGAACTGCGGGCCCAGCGCGGCCTGAGCCTGCTCTACATCACCCACGATCTGCTCAGTGCCCGCGTCGTCACCGACGAGATCATCGTGCTCAACCAGGGCCGGATCGTCGAGCAGGGGCAAACCAAGCAAACCCTGCAGCACCCGCACGACGACTACACGATCCAGCTGCTCGACGCCGTGGCGAACCCATTCGCGGCCACCGACGCAGATCATCCGATCGCCGACGCAAGCATCGCCAACGCCGACCGCTGATCCAGGAGGCACCTCGTGCACATTCCCCGCCCACACCGTCTCGGCTCCTTCGCCGTGGCCGCCGTCCTACTGGCCGCGACGTTCGTCGCCGCGGCGCCAGCCGATGCCCATCCCGGCCGCGCCCTCGGGTCGGAGTCCGCACTGTCCGCGAAGCAGCGTGCGGTTCTCTACGGCATCGCCAAGGACACGTGGAAGTTCTTCCAGAGCGACGTCGACCCCAACACTCACCTGCCCCTGGACAACCTCGGCCCGGGCCAGGCGCGCGGCTCCTACACCTCGGCCGCCAATATCGGCGTCTACCTGTGGTCGGTCGTCTCGGCCAAGGACCTCAAGCTGATCAGCCGGCGCCAGGCCGTGACGATGATCAAGGCGACGCTGCAGGAGGTGCGCACCCTCAAGCGGTCCTACGGCTTCCTGTACCAGTGGTACGACACCGGGAACGGGCACGTCATCAAGAACCCCGGCGACGTCGACTGCAGCACCGAGACGACGCCGGCCCAGGACAATTGCTACTTCCTCTCCGCCGTCGACAACGGTTGGTATGCCTCCGGGCTGATGGTGACCCGGCAGGCATTACCGGAGCTGCGCGGGCTGGTCAACCGGCTGATGGCGCCGATGGACTTCTCGATCTTCTACGACAACCGGCCGCAGACCAACTGCAACACCAACCCGGCGATCCCGGGCAACCAACCGACCGGTCAGCAGTACGGCGGTTACTACGTCGACCAGGGTCCGGCGCCCTACCACAACGGCGCCCTCTACAGCGACCCGCGGATCTCGATCTACATCGGCATGGGCCTGCACCAGATGCCGGGTGACGTCTGGTGGCGCACCTGGCGCACGCTGCCGCCCAAGCGCTGCGCCACCGACCCGGACTTCTCCTGGCAGGGCCAGGCGCCGGGTGGCTACTGGAAGACCTACCGCGACCCGCAGTCCGGCAAGAAGTTCCCGGTCTGGGAGGGCAAGTACACCTACCCGGGCACATCACTGGACTTCATCCCGACGTTCGGCGGCGGCATGTTCGAGGGCCTGATGGCCAACGAGGTCGTCCCGGAGACCCAGTGGGGCAAGAAGAGCTTCGGACTGGCCGACCGGCGCACGGCTCAGGTGCAGATCAAGTACGCCACCGAGCAGCTGCACTACCCGGTGTGGGGGCTCTCGCCGTCCAGCACGGCCGACGACACCGGCGGGTACGCCACCTACGGCGTCGAAGGCCTCACGCTCCCCAAGGGGCACCAGCTGTCGCAGTGCGTCACCTGCGCGAGCGAGACGACGGTGACCCCGCACGCCTCGTTCCTCGCGCTCAGCGTGCTGCCGCAGCAGGCGTACCGCAACATCGTGAAGCTGCGACGGCTGTACCCGGACAGCTACACCCGTAACGGCGGGTTCTACGACGCGGTGAACCCGACTACGGGTGCCGTCGGCCACCGCCGGTTGGTCCTGGACCAGTCGATGATCATGGCCGCACTGGACAACGCGCTCAACCACAACGCGTTGCAACGCTACTTCGGGCGTGATCCCGCGGCCTGGGCGGCGCACACCTACCTGTCCATCGAGACGATGGCCATCGCCCAGCCTCGGCGCCGCTCCTGAGTCAGGCCGCGGCGGCGCCGCCGTGACCACTACGCTCGGCAGCCGATTGCTGTCGTCGGGTGGACCGGGGCCACGGTCGGCCGTCCGGGCGCTCGGGGAGGGGATCGTCGGTGCTGGGGCTGGTGCTGGTCGTCGTGCTGGGCGTCACCGTGCTTGTCGGGACGACGATCGGCGGCCGGTACCGCGTGGCGCCGCCGGTACTGCTCATCGTTTTCGGTGCCCTGCTCGGGCTGGTACCGCAGTTGTCGGACGTCGTCCTCAAGCCCGATGTCGTGCTGTTCCTCTTCCTGCCGGCGATCCTTTACTGGGAGAGCCTCAACACCAGCCTGCGCGAGATCCGGGCCAACCTGCGGGTGATCGTGCTGTTCAGCGTCGCGCTGGTCGTCGTCACGATGGTGGTCGTCTCGGTCGTCGCCCAGGCGCTGGGGGTGGACCCCGCGGCGGCCTGGGTGCTCGGCGCCGTACTCGCGCCGACCGACGCGGCGGCAGTGGCCGGACTGGCCAAGCGGCTGCCGCGCCGCAACCTGACCACGCTGCGGGCCGAGAGCCTGATCAACGACGGCACGGCGCTCGTCCTCTTCGCCATCGCGGTCGACGTCGGCCGCGGGGGCAGCGGACCGGGTCTGCTCGAGCTAGTCGCTCGCTTCGTCGGTTCCTACGCCGGTGGAATCGTGGCCGGCCTGGTCGTCAGCGGCGGGGTCGTACTTCTTCGGCGCCGGCTCGACGACCCGCTGCGGGAAGGGGCACTGAGCGTCCTGACGCCGTTCATGGCGTTCCTGCTGGCCGACGCGGTGCACGCAAGTGGCGTCGTGGCGGTGGTCGTTGCCGGCTTGGTCCTGACCTACGCCGGCCCGCGGGTGATCGGCGCCCGGTCGCGCACGCAGGCCTTCGCCTTCTGGGATTTGTCCACCTTCCTGCTCAACGGCGGTCTGTTCGTGTTCGTCGGCCTCCAGATCCCGCGCGTGGTGCGCGGTATCGACAGCACGAGCACGGCCCACGCGCTGGTGATCGCAGTGACCGTCACCGGCGTCGTCGTCGGCACGCGGTTGCTCTGGGTGCACGTCGTGACGTTCATCCTGCGGACGCTGGACCGCCGGGCCGGGCAACGGGCCCGGCGGGCCAGTTGGCGCGCCCGCACCCTCGGCGGCTGGGCGGGCTTCCGCGGTGCGGTGTCGTTGGCCGCCGCCCTCGCGGTGCCGGCGACGACCCGTGCCGCGGATCCGTTCCCGGACCGGGACCTGATCGTCTTCACGACGTCCGTCGTGATCCTGCTGACCATCATCGTCCAGGGCACGACCCTGCCGGCCGTCGCGCGCTGGGCCCGGCTGCCCGAGGACACCGGCCGCCTCGAGGAGTTGCAGTTCGCCCGCACCCGGGCCGCCGAGGCCGGGCTGGCGGCGCTGCCCCGGGTGGCCCTGGAGCTCGGCCTCGACGGCGAGCTGGTGGAGCGGGTCAGAGCCGAGTACGAGGAGCACGCCGACGCCCTGCGGGCGGAATCCGCCGAAGGTGGGCTCCAGGCGATGGAGGAGCGGGAACAGGGTCGGCGGCTGCGGCTCGGCGTCCTCGCCCACAAGCGCCTCGCGGTCACCGAGCTACGCGACGCCAACCGGATTGATGACATCGTGCTGCGCGAGGTGCAGGCCGGGATGGACATCGAGGAGATCCGGCTGCTCGGTCCGGCGCCGACCGACTGATTCCCGCGCGGCGAGGCCCGGAATGGGCACGCGGGGCGGCGGGTCGTTAACGTTTGCGGTGTGACTCGTCGCGCCAAGATCGTCTGCACGCTCGGCCCGGCCACCGACCCGCCCGAGCGCATCCGCGCCCTGGTCGAAGCGGGCATGGACGTGGCTCGGCTCAACTTCAGCCACGGCCGGCGGTCCGACCAGGCCGACCGCTTCCATGCGGTGCGGGCGGCGGCCGAGGCGGCCGGGCGCAACGTCGCCACCCTGGCCGACCTGCAGGGACCGAAGATCCGCCTCGGAACGTTCGCGGAGGGCCCGGTCGTGTGGCAGACCGGTGAACGCATCACCATCACCGTCGAGGACGTGCCCGGCAGCCACGACCGGGTATCGACCACGTACCGGCAACTGGCCGACGACGTGCGCCCCGGTGACCGCCTGCTGGTCGACGACGGCAACGTGGCCCTCGTTGCGGTGGGCGTCGAGAACGGGGTCGACGTCATCTGCGACGTAACCGAGGGCGGCCCGGTCAGCAACAACAAGGGCCTGTCGCTGCCCGGCGTCGCGGTCAGCGTCCCCGCCATGAGCGAGAAGGACTCTGACGACCTCGAGTTCGCCCTGCGCCTCGGCGTGGACTACGTGGCGCTGTCGTTCGTGCGCTCGCCGGACGACATCAAGCTCGCCCACGAGGTGATGGACGTCGTCGGGGTGCGCCGGCCGGTCATCGCCAAGATCGAGAAGCCCGAGGCCGTGGACCGGCTGGAGGAGGTCGTGCGGGCCTTCGACGGGGTGATGGTGGCCCGGGGCGACCTCGGCGTGGAGATGCCGCTGGAGCAGGTGCCCATCGTGCAGAAACGGGCGGTCCAGATCTGTCGCGACAACGCCAAGACCGTCATCGTCGCGACCCAGATGCTCGAGTCGATGATCCACCACTCCCGGCCCACCCGGGCTGAGGCCTCCGACGTCGCCAACGCCGTGCTGGACGGGGCCGACGCGGTGATGCTCTCCGGTGAGACGAGTGTCGGGTCTTACCCGGTGCAGACGGTGGCCACGATGTCGCGGATCATCGTGGCCGCCGAGGGCGGGGACATCCGGGTTTCGCCACTGCAGCATCAGCCGCGCACACCGGCGGGCGCGGTGTCGAAGGCAGCGATGGATATCGGCAGTGCGATGGGCGCGCGGGCCTACGTCGCGTTCACCCAGAGCGGTGACACGGCGCGCCGGCTGGCCCGGCTGCACCCGGACGCGCCGTTGCTGGCGTTCACGCCGGAGGAGACGGTGCAACGTCAGCTCGCGCTGGTCTGGGGCACCGACGCCTACCTCGTGTGGACGGTGAACACGACCGACGAGATGGTGCGCCAGGTCGACTCGGCCCTGCTCGCTCGCCGGGTGTGCGCCCCGGACGACCTGGTCATCGTGGTGGCCGGCACGCCGCCGTCGACGCCGGGCGCGACCAACACCATCCGGGTACACCACCTGGGCGACGTGCTGCGCCGTGACGCCTGAGGCCGCGCTGACCGCGCCGGCCGGTCAGGCGCTGGTCGACGGACTGGTCGGCCTGCTCGACCTGGAGCCGATCGAGCAGAACATCTTCCGCGGGGTGAGTCCGAACGTCACCCTGCAGCGGGTGTTCGGGGGCCAGGTGGCCGGCCAGGCTCTGGTCGCGGCCGGGCGCACCGTCCCCGCCGAGCGCGGCGTCCATTCACTGCACGCCTACTTCATCCGCGGGGGCGACCCGGCGGTGCCGATCGTGTACCTGGTGGACCGGGTCCGCGACGGCGGCTCGTTCAGCGTGCGCCGGGTCGTGGCCGTCCAGCACGGCGAGGCGATCTTCACCCTGTCCGCGTCGTTCCAGGTGGCGCAGCCGGGCCTCGAGCACGGCGTCCGGATGCCCGACGTCGCTGATCCGGACACCCTGCCGACTCTGGGCGAGGTGCTCGCGGCGTCGGAGCGGCCCGGCGTCTTGTACCGGTTCCCGGTGCCTTTCGATCTGCGGTACGTGGGCGATCCGCCGGCGCTGCGCGTACGCCAGGGATCCAGCCCCGAGCCGCAACGGATCTGGATGCGCGCCACGGGTCGCCTGCCGGACGACCCGCTGGTGCACGTGTGCGCGGTGACCTTCGCCTCGGACCTGACCTTGATCGAGGCGGTGCTGGTCCGCCACGGCCTCGCCTTCGGCGTCAGTGACGTCAAGGCGGCCTCGCTCGATCACGCGATGTGGTTCCACGCCCCGTTTCGCGCGGACGAGTGGTTCCTCTACGTGTCGGACTCGCCGTCGGCCTCCGGCGGACGAGGGCTGGCCGGCGGGCGGATCTTCACCGCGGACGGACGGCACGTGGCGACGGTCATGCAGGAAGGCCTGCTGCGCGTCGGCCGGTCCTGACGTCGGCCAGCAACGCCGTCGGCCGGCAACGCAGTCAGCCGGCGACGAGGGCGTCGAACACGGCGTCCACGTGCCGTCGTTCGGTGGTCGGCGAGCCGATGGCCAGGCGCAAGGCGAGCCGTCCGTCGAGCGCGGTGTGGGTGAGGTAGGCGGCACCCGAGGCGTTGACCCGGTCCATCGCCGCACGGGTTGCCTCGTCCCCGGCGCGCAGCCGGAACGTGACCAGGGCCAGCGGGTGGGGGGCCATCAGTTCGAGCCGATCGTCGGCGGCGACCCGAGCCGCGAAGTGCTGGGCCAGTGCGACGTGGCCGCGGATGTGGTGCCGCAGCCCGTCGGCGCCGTACCAGCGCAGCACCGCCCACAGCTTCAGGGCCCGGAAGCGCCGGCCGAGGGGGACCTGCCAGTCGCGGTAGTCGATCACCGCCCCGGAGTCACTTGACGCGTTGCGCAGGTACTCGGGCAGGATCGACAGCGCCCCGATGACGCTGGCCCGATCGGCCGTCCAGAAGGCATCGCAGTCGAACGTGGTGAGTAGCCACTTGTGCGGGTTGGTGCACAGTGAATCGGCGTCGGCGACTCCGTCGAGGATCCAGCGCAACTCGGGCACCACTGCCGCGACTCCGGCCCAGGCCGCGTCGACGTGCAGCCACGCGCCGTGCTCGTGGGCGACGACGGCCAGTTCCCGCACCGGGTCGATGGAGCCGGTGCCGGTCGCGCCGACCGATGCCACCACCAGGGCAGGAGTGAACCCGGCGCTGGCGTCGGAGGCCATGAGCGCGCGCAGGTGCTCCGGCCGCGCCGCGTAGTCGCCCGACCGGACGTCGATGCGGCGCAAAGCGTCGGCGCCGAGCCCCGCGACCCGGCACGCCTTCTCCACCGAGGAATGGGTCTGGCCCGACGTGTAGACGGTGAAGCGCCGACCGCCGGCCGCGACCCCCTCGGTCGCCGTCGCTGCGCCGCTCACCCGGTGCAGCGCGGCGAGCAGGGCGACCAGGGCGGCGTCGGACGCGCTGTGCTGGATCACCCCGCCGCCTGGTCCGCCGGAGCGGAACGCCGCCGGCAGGTCGAGCAAGTCGGCCAACCAGTCCATCACCACCGTCTCCAGCTCGGTGGCCGCCGGCGACGTCGCCCACAACATGCCCTGCACGCCGAGCCCTGAGGAGAGCAGGTCGCCGAGGATCGCCGGGCCGGAGGTGTTGGCCGGGAAGTAGGCGAAGAAGGACGGGTGCTGCCAGTGCGTGATTCCCGGCAGGAGCACCCGATCCAGATCGGCCAGCACCGCCTCGAACGGTTCGCCCGTCGACGGCGGATGCCCGGGAAGCGCCGCGGCGATATCGCCGGAAGCAACCGATGACAGAACCGGGAACGACTCGATGCGCTCCTGGTAGTCGGCGATCCAGTCGATCACCTGGTGGCCGTGGCGACGAAACTCCGCCGGCGTCATGTGTCCCGTCACGCCGCGCACAGTAACCCGTTCATCGGGCAACTCGGTGCGCCCGACGCCCCTGAGATGACACCCTCAGGCGAGGCGCGTGGTGTCGTTTCGGAGGCCGCATCAGGCCCTCGGTGCCCCCGGTGGGATTCGAACCCACACTGGACGGTGTTTGAGACCGCGCTCTCTACCAGTTGGAGTACAGGGGCGTGAGCCGGTCGCAGAGCTTACCGGGATACGATTTCCTCGGGCCTACCCACAAGGTTTGCCGGGCCTACAACGAGGATTGGCGAGGGACGTGACATCTCCTGGTGGCTCGACGGCCGAGCCCACCTCGACGGGGTCACCATCGCCGGCGACCGCCGCGTATCGGTCCAACGGTCCCAGTCCCAAGATCCGGGTGGTGATCGCCGAGGACGAGGCCCTCATCCGGTTGGACCTGCGCGAGATGTTGGCGGAGGAGGGCTTCGAGGTCGTCGGCGAGGCCGCCGACGGCGAACAGGCGGTCGAACTCGCCGAGGGGCTGGCCCCCGATCTCGTGGTGTGCGACGTGAAAATGCCCAGGATGGACGGCATCACCGCTGCCGGGATCATCGCCGGACGCCGGATCGCGCCGGTGGTGATGTTGACCGCGTTCAGTCAGCGCGATCTCGTAGAACGGGCCCGCGATGCCGGCGCGATGGCGTATCTGATCAAACCGTTCCAGAAGCGGGACCTGCTGCCGGCGATCGAGATGGCGATGTCGCGCTTCGCCCAGATCCGCGCGCTGGAGGCCGAGGTCGGCGACCTCAAGGAACGCCTGGAGACGCGCAAGCTGATCGAGCGCGCGAAGGGTGTCCTGATGGCCGAGCACCGAATGAGCGAGCCGGAGGCCTTCGGATGGATTCAGCGCGCCGCGATGGACAAGCGCACGACGATGAAGGCGGTCGCCGAACTCGTCGTGCAGACCAACGGCGGCCGCTGAGGCGACGCGCCCGCGACGGTCGACCTGCGAAACGGGTGATCCGTCCCGGTTCGGGTGGAGATTTGGTCACGGATGAGCCACGTGGCGCGCGGCTGTTACCTGCCGAAACAATCCGTGGTCTAACCTCCCAACACACGCGTCCGCCCGGGCAACGGATCGGCCGGCGCGCCTGAGGCCTTACGACGTGGGCCACCGACGAAGGGGTAACACACGTGCAGAAGCGTTCATGGGTGCGGCTCACCGCACTGGGAGCGACGGCGGTGCTCGCACTGGCCGGCTGCTCGAGCAGCAAGAAGAGCAGCGGCGGCGGCGGCGGCCTTGGTGGTGGCAGTTCCTCCTCCGGCGGGGGTGGCGGCACCGGCAAGACCTACAAGCTCGGCTTCCAGGGCGCCCTCTCGGGTGACAACCAGCAGCTCGGCATCAACGAGGTCAACTCGGTCGAACTCGCCATTGAGCAGGCGAATGCCAAGCCGGACCTCGGGTTCAAGCTCACGCTGATCAAGTCCGACGACGGTGGCGACGCCGCCAAGGCCCCGGCCGCCGCGGCCACCCTGGTCCAGGACGACGCGGTCATCGGCGTCATCGGCCCGATCTTCTCTGGACCGACGTCGGCCACCGGCAAGACCTACGCCGCGGCGTCGATGCCCCTCATCAGCCCGTCGGCCACCAATGAGGACCTGACCAAGTCCGGGTTCACCACTTTCCACCGCATCGTGCCCACCGACGGCGTCGAGGGAATCGCGGCGGCCGACTACCTGGCCAAGAAGTACAAGAATGTCTTCGTGGTCGACGACACGTCGGTCTACGGCAAGGGTGTGGGCGATGTGGTCCGCAAGGAGCTGAAGGCCAAGAACATCACCGTCGAGAGTCAGGGCGTGGCGGCCGACACCAAGGACTACGGCGCCATCTCGCAGAAGGTGGTTTCTTCCGGCGCGCAGGCCATGTTCTACGGCGGCTACGACGCGCAGGCCGGTCTGTTCGCCAAGGCCCTCAAGTCGGCGAGTTTTAAGGGCCTGGCCATCGGTGGTAACGGGGCGAAGTCGACGGTGTTCGAGAAGGCTTCGGGCTCGGCCGGCAACGGCTGGCAGTTCTCGTGCGGTTGCCTCGACGCCACGGCGGCTCCGTCGGCCAAGGCGTTCAACGCGGCCTACCAGGCCAAGTTCAAGACGGCACCCTCGACGTACTCGCCGGAGGCCTACGACGCCACCAACGCCATGATCCAGGCGATCAAGACCGCGCAGGGCGCCGGCGAGGTGACCCGCAAGTCGGTCGAGACGGCGGTCAACGCGCTGGATTACACCGGTATCACCGCGCAGATCAAGTTCGCTCCGAGCGGCGAGGTCGCGCAGGCCACGGTCAACCTCTACACGCAGAAGAACGGCAAGATCGTACTGATCGGCGACATCAAGAAGCAGGGCTGATCGGCGGATTGAGCTGAGTTCGGCGAAGGGCGCCTCGAGACCATCGGTTTCGAGGCGCCCTTCGCGTCGGTAGGTTTTCGCCACGATCGCGCGTCCTCGTGAAGGGGCTCTGCCATGACCGACTTCTTCAACTACCTGGTCCTCGGTCTGACCCGTGGATCCATGTACGCCCTGATCGCCCTGGGCTACACGCTGGTTTACGGCGTGCTGCAGTTGATCAACTTTGCCCACAGCGAGGTATTTATGTCGGGGGCGTTCGGCAGCTACATCGTCGTCCACCTGATCGTGGGCGACGGCTCGGGCACCCCGTCGTGGGCGGTCCCGTTCGTCATCCTCATCGGGATCGTGTCCGGCGGACTGACGGCGGCGGTGATCGCCTGGACGCTCGAACGGGTCGCCTATCGGCCCCTGCGCAAACGGGGGGCGCCCAAGCTGGCGTTCCTGATCAGTGCCATCGGTGCGTCGTTCTTCCTGTCCCAGTTCGCCGGCAAGATGTTCAACCGGCTCACCACCAACTCCTTCCCGGCCTTCTTCGACCAGAACGCGGTGCTGTTCCATATCGGCGGGGCCGCGGTGAAGGTCCTGCAAGTCGTGATCATCGCCTCGGCGGTAGCCATGATGATCTTCCTCGACCAACTGGTGACCAAGACCAAGCTCGGCCGCAGCATCCGGGCGGTCTCCGAGGATGCGCCCACGGCGGCGCTGATGGGCATCGACATCGACAAGACGATCTCGCGCACGTTCGTTATCGGGGGCCTGCTCGGCGGCGCGGCCGGCTTTCTGTTCGGCCTGAACTTCGCGTTCGGCAGCACTATGGGCTTCGCGCCCGGGGTGAAGGCCTTCGCCGCCGCCGTGCTCGGGGGCATCGGCAACATTCGCGGCGCCATGCTCGGCGGTCTGCTGCTCGGCGTCGTGGAGAACCTGGTGC
>JALZBL010000333.1 GCA_030947395.1 Actinomycetota bacterium
CCCACGACGTTGGCGCCGTCCACCACGACGGTCAGCGCGCTCGCCGGCGCCTGCAGCGCGGTCCAGGTCGCGGCCAGGCCGGGGTGTAGCGGCAACTGCGCTACCTCCTGGCGCGCCCACCAGCGCACTTCGTCGCTTTCCCAGTTGGCCGCGTGCGGGCGGATCTCGGCGATCGCTTCGGCGAGGACGGTGGCGTAGCTCCACCCACCGTGGTCGGCAACTGATACCGCGATGGGGCGCACCGACGCGGCACCGATGGCGGCTTCCTCCTCGGCCTCGCGCAATGCGGTCTGCACGACGTCCTCGTGGCTGTCGCGCGCGCCGCCGGGTAGCCCCCAGGTGCCCCCCTCGTGCGTGTTTAGGGAGCGGTGCTGAAGGACCACTCGGTCGCCGCCGGAGAGCAGCAGGCCGGCTGCGCCGTGCCGGCCCCAGTGCCGGTGCCCGTCCGCGCACTGCACCCATCCGTCACCGTCACCCACGCCGTCGGTTCTACCGCACGCGCGCGTGCCGGGGGTGGGAAGTGGTGACGCCGGCTCGCCAGGTCGCCTCTCGGCGGAAGGCCGCTCGTGGCGGCAGTTGTGGGACCGGGGGCCATGGATCGAGCCGACGCCGACGCCGATGATACCCGCCGCGGCGCACCGTCCAAGCGCCCGGACGGCCGGTCGGGCCACGTACCCTGAGCACGTGAGCGAGCAGTCTCCGCGCCCCCGCCGGCCGGCCTTGTCCGGCGACCTGGCGCGGCTGGTGGACGCCGAGGAGGACCTGTCGTCCTGGCCGCGATCGGAGCTGGCGGCGGCTACGGCGGCCGCCGTGGTTTCGGCCGGACGCGCTCTGGCCGGCTCGCCGGAGGTGGACGCCGAGCGCTTCGTGACCCTGGCTGACGAGGTCGGGCTGGACACAATGGCCGAGCTCTGGCGCGACGCCGAACCGGACTCGCTGCCGGGGGCGCTGTGGACTCTGTACCTGCTCCGCACGTGGTGTCGCACTGATGCCGACGAGGTGGCCCGGCTGTGGCGTGCCGGCCGCAGCTTGGCGCCGGCCGACGAGGTGGTCGCCGGAGTGTCGGATGACGGCGGTCCGGAGGCGATCGCCGAGCTGGCCGACGCGGTGCTGGCCGGCGCCTATCGCAGCGACTTCGCGGTCGCCCTCGAGCGGGCGGCGTCATTCTTTCGGGTGATCGCAGCCGGACGGCGGATGACGACCCCGGACGGGCCGGACGGTGCGCCAGCCCGGGAGCGGGCCGAGCGCAACGAGCGAGCGGCCGACGGCCTGGCCAGCGCGGCGGCCCGGTGGCGAGCCGGCGACTTCGACTGAACGGGGCGTCGCTCGGGTGGGGCTGACGGTTGCGTCCACAGCGGCGATCTCCGTCCACAGACACCGCATCGCCGCCCTGATGGTGGCCTTCGGGCGCCAGGGTCGTCTCATGGCCGAGCCGATGCCCTCCACCGACGAACCGACCCGGCTGCGCGTGCGCAGCGCCGAGGACCTGATCGAGGCGGTGCCCTACCTGTTGGGGTTCCGGCCCAACGACAGCGCGGTGCTGGTCGGCCTGGACCGCCCCGCCCTGGCCGAGGGGTCGATCGGGCGAGTCACCGTCGTCGCGCGGATGGACCTCGCCGGCCTCGATGACGCCTTCGCCGACGCCGCCTCCGGGCCGGTTGAGGTCCACCCCGTTCCGGCCCACCCCGTTCAGGGGAGCCTGCCAATCCCGAGGCAATCCTCGGCAAATGCCCTGGTCGAGAACGCGGTGCAGGTGCTGCTGCGGGCCAGGACGGCCCAGGCCGTCGGCCTGCTCTACATCGGTCGAACCGCGTCACCGGAGGGCTGTCACCGGGCGATGCTCATCGTCGACCGGGCGGCCCGGCGGCAGGGCTTGGACGTCGCGGAATGGCTGGTGGCCGTGGCGGAGACCGATTCCGCCGGCCGGCCGGTGGCGCCGGTCGCTTCGTCGCGGATCGCCGCCGAGGCGACCTACGCCGGGTTGGTGGCCCGGCCGGACCGTTGCGCACTGGCCGCGGTGCTCGAGCCGCGACCGCTCGCCGAGCGGGAACGGTTGCGCGATCGGCTCGACTACGCCCGTATCCAGCACCGGCGGACGGCGCGATCGGCCCGGGGTGCCGCAATCCGGCGCAGCTCGGTGCGGGCGCTGTTCGCGGCCAGCCGCACCCTGGCCGTCCTCGACGACCCGCAGCTCGTGTGGTTCGGCGCCGCGTTGGGCGATCACGACGTGCGCGACGCGTGCTGGTTGGCCATCGAGGGGCGGCGACTCGACGGCGAAGCGCTGTGGCGTGAGCTGGCGGGCGCCCTACCCGATCCGTACGCCGCCGCGCCGGCGTTCCTCTTCGGCTGGCTGCAGTGGCGGGCCGGTCATGGTGCACTGGCCGCGGTGGCCGTCGAGCGGACGCTGCAGGCCGACCCCGATTACCGGGCGGCGCACCTGCTCGATAGTGCGCTCGGCCACGGCCTGGACCCGTTCCGCACTCCGCGACTGCGCAAGGGGGCCTGAGCGGCCACCCACCCACCGTGACGCACCCACCGTGACGCACCCACCGTGACGCACCCACCGTGACACACCCACCGTGACGCACACTGCACCGGCCGCCTCGATACGGTGATGGCATGCCGAGCGTCGTCGAATCAGGCGACGCCCGGCCCGGCCGGCCATGATGGCGCTGCGGCAGCGTCTCTTCGGCCCGCGCGCGCGCCTCGATCCGGCTGAGGAGCAGCGGCAGAGGGACAGCTGGGCCGAGCTGGCGGCGGGCCGGCTGCCGCTGTCGGCCCAGGAACGCCTGGCGTCTCAGATC
>JALZBL010000334.1 GCA_030947395.1 Actinomycetota bacterium
GTTCTCGTGTCGGCCGGTGGCCTGGACCGCCCGTACCCGTCGGCTCACGCCCGCCTGTACGCCGAGGTCGCCGACCACGGGCTGCTGGTCAGCGAGAGCCCGCCGGGAGCCGCACCGCAACGCCACCGCTTCCTTAGCCGGAACCGGATCATCGCCGCACTCTCGATCGCCACGGTTGTGGTCGAAGCCGCTCGCCGTTCCGGCGCGCTGAACACCGCCGCTCACGCCGCCGGGCTGGGTCGTTCGGTGCTGGCCGTTCCCGGACCGGTGACTTCGGCGCTGTCGATCGGGTGCCACGACCTGCTGCGGCGGCCCGTCGATCCCGCGCTGCTCGTCACCGGTGCGGCCGATGTCCTCGAGCTGCTCGGCACCGCATCCTCACTCACGTCGGCCGCTGACGGTGCCGGTGCCGGTGTCGCTGCCGTTGCTGGTGCTGCCGTTGCTGACCGGTCGACCGCACCCCGACCGTGGGACCAGTTGGATGCGACCGCGCGAGCGGTGCTCGACGGGCTGCCGGCGCGCGCATGGGTCGGCGAGGACGCGCTGGCGCGGGCCAGTGCCGTCTCCGTGCCCGAGGTAATGCGCGCGCTGCCGGTATTGCGGCTGGCCGGCCTGGTGGAGTCCGGACGCGAAGGCCATCGCCTGGTCCGGACGGTGGGCCGGGCGGGCGGACGATAGGTTCCGGCTCGGCGACGGTCCCGGACGCTCGGCCGCCTCAGCATCGGCCTTGGCGTCATCGACGGACTGACGGCGGCCGGGTTCTAATCAGCTCAGTTGGCCTGTGGTGCATGACCAGCGCCACGGTTTATGCCCAGCGCCACGGTTTATGCCCAGCGCCGTTTTCTGCCCACTGCCACCTGCGTGGCGGCTTGCCTTCCCGCCAGGGGCGGCCGACCGTAGGGTCATGGCCGCCGGACCTGCAGGGACGGGCGACCTGGCGCTGCCACCGGCCTTGGCCGATGCCGCGGCCCGGTTCGTGCGTCACCTCGCCCTCGAACGCGACCGCTCACCCCACACCGTGCGGGCCTACGGCCGCGATGTCGAGGACCTCCTGGCGCATGCAACCCGGCTCGGCGCGCTTGCACCGGCCGACCTTCAGTTGCCGGTGCTGCGCAGCTGGCTGGCCCGGATGCGAACGCTCGGGGCGGCCCGCTCGAGCCTGGCCCGCCGCGCGGCCGCGGCGCGCACCTTCACTGCGTGGTGCTACCGCGAAGGACTCGCTTCGCGCGACGCTGGGGCCCTGCTGGCCAGCTCCCGGCCACACCGGACACTGCCCGCCGTGCTCGGCGTCGATGAGGCGGCTGCCCTCATGGGCAGTGCCCGCCCCCCGCCGCGAAGCGGCGCACCAACGGGTAAGACCGGGGCGCACCAACGGGAACCCGACAGCGACCGGGCCGCCACCGCGGTGGACGGCGAGCCACTGGAGCTGCGTGACCGGCTGGTCGTGGAACTGCTGTACGCCAGCGGCATTCGGGTGGCTGAGCTGGTCGCCCTCGACCTGGCCGACGTCGACCGGGCGCGTCGGGTCGTGCGCGTACTCGGCAAGGGCCGCAAGGAACGCACCGTGCCGTTCGGGACGCCCGCCGAGCGAGCCGTCGAGCGCTGGCTCGCCGCCGGCCGCCCGGCCCTGGTCACCGCCGGGAGTGGCGCTGCGCTGCTGCTGGGCGCGCGCGGTGGGCGACTCGACCAGCGCGAGGTCCGCCGGATCGTGCACCGTCGGGTTGCCCTGGTGCCGGGCGCGCCGGACATCGGCCCGCACGGCTTGCGCCACAGCGCCGCCACCCATCTGCTCGACGGCGGCGCGGACCTGCGGGCCGTGCAGGAACTTCTTGGCCACGCCTCGCTGGCCACCACCCAGATCTACACCCACGTCTCGGTGGAGCGGCTGCGCTCGACGTACGAGCGGGCGCACCCCCGAGCCTGAAGGTGCTCGCCCGGCGCCGCCGGCGGCCCGTGAGGTGAGTGCTGGCCGCAACTGCGGCGGTGAGTGCTGGCCGCAGCTGCGGTGGCGCGGCCACGACTGCGTCGACGCGCGGCATGGGAGGCCCACGCATGACGGCCGTCATGCTCGCGAGCATCAGCGTTTACCACGGCAGCAGCCGGACCGGACCGAGGGGACGAAGCAGCCCGAGTGGATCGACGTATTGGTCACCGCGCCGCGCGCCCCAGTGCAGACATCCCCCAGCGCAACCGGGGTGGATCCCGCTCATCCGGCCGATCACCTGCCCGGCGAGGACCGAGGAACCACGGCGAACCACCGCGCGCACCGGCTCGTACTCGGTGCGGATCCCGTCCGGATGCAGGATCACCACGACACCGCGGCCGGCGACCGACCCGGCGAAGGTCACCACTCCGGCGGCCGCCGCCCTGATCACCGCCGTCGATGCGACGGCAAGATCCACGCCTCGGTGTCCCGGCCCATAACGGGTGAGCGGCGCGATGAACGGCCGGACCACCCGCAGCGGGATCACCGGTGGGCGGTAGGCCGTCCTGACTGACGGCGGCGCCGTGGCGCTGTATCCGGCCACGGTCGGCAGCGTGCTGCCCGCCGGCCGGGTGAGGCTGGTCGAGCTGGCTGCCGCGGCAAGGGTTGCCGCCGCGAGGCCGAGTGCGCATCGCATCCACACGTCATCGAGCCTGCTCGCCGTGCCGCGCCCGCGAGGCGGAATAGCCCGTCGTGTGGACGGCCGCGGCCGCGATCCACAGGCGAGGGCCGCCCCGGCGGCGTCCTCGGGCCCGCTGGCTGGAAATTGGCCGCCGCCCCCCGCGGCGAGGTAGGGCGGCGCGAAGTACCCACGCG
>JALZBL010000335.1 GCA_030947395.1 Actinomycetota bacterium
GGGGGCCGGCCGCCCCCCGCCATCCTTACCTAGGCTTACCAGGAGATTTTGATGACACGACCAGAGCCCAGCAGGCGGCTGCCCAATACCCGGGCCGGGCACCCGTGCGGGTTAGGCCGTAAAGCTCAGTTCGGGTGTCGAGGGTGAGCCGGTCGACGACCGCGGCCCCGCGGCGACGGAACCGGCACGCGATCCACCCGGGCAACATGCTGCGCTCCGGGGTGGCCGAGGCCGTCGGGACGTTCTTCCTGATCTATACCGGCACCGCCACCGCAGCCGCCGGGGCGTTGGGCAAGTCCACCGCCGGGTCACCTCCGGACTCCCTAGCCGTGGCGTTGGCGTTCGGGCTGGTCCTGGCCGCCCTGGTCGGCGCCTTGGGCCAGGTTTCCGGCGCCCACCTCAACGGTGCGGTCACTCTCGGGCTGGCGGTGACCGGCAAGTTTCCCTGGCGCTACGTCCCGTCCTATCTGGCCTTCCAGCTGGCCGGTGCGGTCCTCGGCGCCGGCGCGACGTGGGCCACCTTCGGCAACCGGGCCCGTGACGTCGCCCACCTCGGCGCGACCGTGCCCGCCGACGGGGTCAGCGACGGCCAGGCCTTCGTCGTTGAAGCGCTGATCACGTTCCTGCTGGTCTTCGTCATCATGGCGGTGGCCACCGACGCCCGAGTCCCCGCCGCGCTGGCCGCACCCTCGATCGGGTTCGCCCTGGTCGCCGCCGTCCTGATCGGCGGCGGCATCACCGGCGGCGCGGTCAACCCCGACCGGGCCCTCGGCCCGGCCATCATGTCCGGCACCTTCACCTCCGTATGGGTGTATGTGGCCGCGGAGATCATCGGCGGCCTCGCCGCCGCCCTGCTTTACACCAAGGTCGTCGCCGCCGCCAGCGCACCCACCACCGACCACGGTGACCCCGACGGTGCTGCGGCCGCAGGCGACCGCGCCCTAGCCACCGGCAGCGACGACAGCACCGCCACCGAACCCGTCTGACCACGACCTGAATACCCCTAGGAGTATCTCCGATGAGCACCTCAGCCAACCCCCCACCCGAGCGGGACGCTAACCCTCGCCCCGCCGAGCCCACGACCCGCCAGCCGGGCCCACCGCGTGACCCCGCCCCGACGCCTGAGCGGCGCGAACGAGGTGTCGACCGGGGTCAGGTCGTAGACCGGCAGAAGGACGCGTACGGCGGGATCAAGATCGGCTCGGCGTTCTTCGGGTGGCTGACCGCGACCGCCGTCGCGGTCCTGCTTACCGCCCTGGTCGCGGCCGCGGGGGCTGCGGTTGGGGTCAGCACCAACACCGACCCGTCCACCGCGGTGGCTCAGGCGTCCACCGACCCGAAGACCGTCGGGGTCACCGGCGCCGTCATCTTGCTGGTCATCTTGTTCGTCGCCTACTACTGCGGCGGGTACGTCGCCGGGCGGATGGCCCGGTTCAACGGGCTCAAGCAAGGCCTGGCGGTCTGGCTGTGGGCCATCGTCATCGCCGTGGTGGTCGCGATCCTCGCCGCCGTCGCCGGCAGCAAGTACGACGTGCTGTCCAAGCTGAACGCCTTCCCCCGCATCCCCGTCGACGGCGGCACCCTGACCTCCGGCGGCATCATCGCCCTAGTCGTTGTCGCGGTCGCCAGCCTCGCCGGAGCCCTGCTCGGCGGCCTGGCCGGGATGCGGTTCCACCGCAACGTCGACAAGGCCGGACTCGGCACCTGATCCCTGCGGATTGCCCTCGGACCGGGGCGACCAGGCGTGACCACGCCACGAAGCAGGCCATAAGTCGGGGCCGGCCGACCCACCCGACCGCCGCGGCGGAACCCTCCCACCCTGGACGGACACCACGCTCATCGAAGATCCGAAGGAGAGCAACGGTCATGCGCCCACCCCCGCAACCACCGGCCCCCGCGGCGCGGTAGGGCCACCGTGCTCAGCGCAGGGTCACCGGCCGATGACCCCCACGGTCGCCCTGCGGGTGGCATGGTGGGCGGCCGCCACCGTCGCGGCCGGGCTGGGCGCGGTGGCGGCGCTGTTCGTGGTGCCGCCGGTAGCGCTGGTCCTCATCGCCGGCTTCGCCGTCGCGGTCAGCGTCTTGCCGTGGCTTCCGCCAGTCGCCGCGGATCGGACCGAGACCGCCGGGATCAGCCGGGGCCGCGTCGCGGTCGCGGCTTGGACCTGCTCGGCAGTGTGCGTCACCGCCGCCGGTGTCGCCGCCGTCGCAGGGTTTGGTGGGCTGCTATGTCTTGGCCTGCTGGCCGCGACCTCACCTCGCGCCCTGTGCCGATACCGCAAGCATTGGCCAAAACAGGACGTACACCCGGGTGGTCAAGCGCTAGACCCGGCCGGGAGGCCGCGCAGCGCGCTAGCCTCCGGTACCCTGCCGACGCCCGCGTCGTCGCTGACCACCGAAGAGCTGTGTCGGGCCTGGACGCCGCAGTTTCACCACCCTTCAACAGGCCCGAAATCCTGCCGAGCGGACCTTCGCCGCCGCCGTCCGAGCCGGCTATCTCGACGAACTGGAACGCCGCGACCCAGCCGGGTTTACCACCTGGCTGGCCAACGGCCCGCGACCCGGCAGCGACCCGGCCCGGTACCTGTGCGCCGTAGCCGGCGTACCGGAGCCCGCCACCGGCGACGTGCGCACCGCCCAGCAGCTCCGCCGTCAACCCACTCACCGAGCACGACACTCACAACACCGCGGTACACCCCCGGCGCGATGACCGGTGACAAGCACGTCACACACCGACGTATACCGGCTCGTACGCAACCTGCGGATGGTCGGTGGTTCTGTGATGC
>JALZBL010000061.1 GCA_030947395.1 Actinomycetota bacterium
ATCCCCGCTCACGTC
The DNA here is from genome assembly GCA_030947395.1 of Actinomycetota bacterium. GTDB lineage: Bacteria > Actinomycetota > Actinomycetes > Mycobacteriales > Jatrophihabitantaceae > JALZBL01. Next base: position 16 of record JALZBL010000061.1, read on the forward strand.
GCGGATCGGCCAGAGCAGGCGGCGGTGGAAGCGGTCGATCAGTGAGCCGCGCTGGGTTTGCTTGGCCAGGCCGGCAGTCACGAGTTCATCCGAACGGTAGCCACGGCCCTGAAGGTGCTTGACCACGCCGTCCCAGGCGGCCGGGGCAAAGCCGCAGCCGTAGGTCCCGGCCGCTTCCGCGTCGAACCCGCGCGCGGCGAGGAACTCGCGCGCAGGTCGCGCATCCAGCGTGCCCAGCTGCTCGGTGTAGTACTGGGCCGCGATGGCGTGGGCCTCGACCAGCCGGGTGCGCTGGCCCTGGGCGCGCATCGGGGCCGCGCCGCCCTCGACGTAGCGCAACTGGATGCCGCTGCGGGCGGCCAGCTGCTCGACCGCCTCCGTGAACGACAGGTGCTCGGCCCGTTCGAGGAAGCGGATGACGTCACCTCCGGCCCCGCAGCCGAAGCAGTGGAACAGGTTCTTGGCCGGAGAGACGGTGAAGGACGGGGACTTCTCCTCGTGGAAGGGGCACAAACCCTTCAGGTTGCCCCCACCGGCGTTGCGCAGCGCGACGTGATCACCGACGATGTCGGCGATCGGCGAGCGATCCCGGACCGCGGCGATGTCGTCATCTCGGATGCGCCCGGCCACAGCCGGCAATTCTAGGCGCGCGCGGCCGGCCCGCTGCCGGCCCGGTACGGCCCTGAGGACGGCCGTCGCACCGGCGCTTCGAGCCCGCCAGCGCTGCTGAACCGCCACCCGCGCCAAGTCCGGCCGGCGGCTGGTGGCAGTGGCGTCGGCCCCGGTTAGTCCCGGCGGGTGAGGTGGTGATGCCGGGCGACGGCGCTGGAGTCGGTGAGCTGCGCGACCTGGTCGACGACCGCCCGCAGCCGCGCGGCGTCATCCACGGCGTCGACGAAGGCCGGCCGCAGGGCGGGATCCAGGGCGGTCGGCCCGGCCAGCAGCAGCGCCTCGAGCAGCTCGGCCAGCAGTTTGCGCTGGGCGGACTGGCGTTCGGTGATCCCGGCGCGTCGCATGACGTAGCGCGCGGAGATCGCCTTGAGCAGGGCGCACTCCGCCACCACGTCGGCCGGAACGACGAGATCAGCCCCGTACCGGGCCAACGGCCCCGGGCCGAAGCGCTCGCGGGTGGCGTTGACGGCCGCTCCGGCCAACCGGCCGGTCAGCTCGCTGGTGGCCCGCTTGGCGGCGACCAGATCGGCCCGCGTGCCGGTGAAAAAGCGCAGGTCGGACAACGGCTCCAGCCGGAGCAGTCCGTCGAGGACGGGGACGAGCTGCTCGGCCGACCGATCCGAGTACAGCTCGGCCGCCGTGGCGCACAGGGCCGTGCGCTCGGCATCGTCGTCGAGGGCTTCGACCGGAATGTGGCCGGCCTGCACACCGTCCTCGACGTCGTGGACCGAGTAGGCGATGTCGTCGGCCCAGTCCATGACCTGGGCCTCCAGGCAGCGTCGCCCGTCCGCGACGTCCCCGCGGTACCACCGAAACGCTGGCAGATCGTCGTCGTAGACGTTGAACTTGACCGCACCGTCCCGGCGCGGCCACGGATACTTGGTGGTGGCGTCGAGCACGGCCCGGGTCAGGTTCAGGCCGGCCGGAGCGCCGCCGGAGTCATCAATCTTCGGTTCGAGCCGGGTCAGGATGCGCACCGTCTGGGCATTGCCCTCGAAGCCCCCGGCCGGTCCGCAGAGCGCATTCAACGCCGCCTCCCCGTTGTGCCCGAACGGGGGATGGCCGAGGTCATGCGCCAGGCCGGCGGTGTCGACCACGTCGGCGTCACACCCGAGCGCGGCGCCCATCTCGCGGGCGATCTGGGCGACCTCCAGGGAATGGGTGAGGCGGGTGCGCGGGAAATCGCCCTCCCCCGGCGTCACCACCTGCGTCTTGTCGGCCAGGCGGCGAAAGGCGGAGGAATGCAGTACCCGCGCCCGGTCGCGCGCGAACGGGCTGCGGGGCGGTTCCCCGGCGGACGGCTCCGAGCCGATGACCGCCGCCTGCGCCCGTTTGTCCGGCTCGATCACCCATCGCGCCGCGTCGTCGTCCCGGTAGGGACCGCGGCCGCCGTCCCCGCCCACGACCGCCTAGACCTGCTCGTCGATCCAGTCGGCGAAGCGCAGCAGCGTGTGGATCCACGATCCGACGGTGAACGTCAGTTGCTCGCGCGTCGCTCCGGCCTCGAAGTCGAAGACGTGCTCGGCGCACACGCCGACCATCCCGTCGTCGGGCAGGACGGTGTAGGCCTTCGGAAACAGCTTGGTTCGGTTCCAGTCGTCGAGCAGCACGGTCAGCGCCGGGCGGTTCTCCACGTCGAAGCGCGCGTTCAGGTAGAGCCGGGCCTGCAGCACTTCCTGGCGCTCGCCGTAGTGGAAGAAGAAGATGTTGCAGCGCTCCCAGCGAACCACCAGGTCGCCGTCCTCGTCGATCGCGTGCACCAGCCCGTAGCCGTCGAGGATCTGCTGAATCGCCGGAGTGGTCGGCGGCACCAGGGTGGGGGCAGCGGGGCGATGGGCGGCCAGGCGGGAAGCCAGCTCCTTGGCCGATTCCACTGGTGCGGTGATGCGGGGCGACTTGGTTCGAGGGCGCCGGGCGAACACGCCACGAACCTACTCGCCCGCCGGCGCGCGCTCGCCGCCGCGGGATTGGCGGGAAACCACGACATGAGGGGTCCGGCCGTCATGCTTGGCGGGAATTGAGTCGGACCCCCCTGGGATTATGACCGGGTGAACCTCCAGCCCTACCGCGCCGTCCTCGCCCGTCCGGGCGTGCGTCCGCTCCTGCTCGTCAGCATCCTGGCCCGCATCCCCATTACCGCGGCGCCCATCGCGCTGACCCTGCACGTGGTACTGGACCTGCACCTCGGCTTTGCCCGGTCGGGACTCGTCGCGGCGGCCGCGGCGGTCGGAGCCGCGCTCGGCGCCCCACTGCTCGGTGCGACGATCGACCGGTTCGGCCTGCGGCCGGTCATTGTGGCGACCACCGCGGCCGAGGTCGTCTTCTGGGCGGCAGCGGCGCACGTCAGCTACACCGTGCTGCTCCCGGCCGCGTTCGTCAGTGGCGCGCTGGCGCTGCCGGTGTTCACGATCGCCCGCCAGTCGCTGGCCGCGCTCGTGCCGCCCGGCGAGCGCCAGGCCGGCTTCTCCCTGGACTCGATGTCGGTCGAGATCTCATTCGCGGTCGGGCCGGCGATGGGAGTAGTCGCGGTGACGCAGTTCGGCGCCGTGGCGACGTTCACCGCTGTGGCCGCCGCGATGCTGCTGGCCGGCGCGGCGCTGTACCGCCTGGACCCGCCGGTGCACGGCCAGGAAGGCCTGGACCCCTCCGATGCCGGCGCTTCGGCCACCGGCACGGTCCACCCGGACGATCGAGCCCGGCGGCCGGCCGTTCAGGACTGGCTCGGCCCGCGGGTGGTGGCAGTGCTCTTGGCCACCTTCGGCGCCACCTTCACCCTGGTCGGCACCGACACCGCCTTCACCGCGGCGATGCGCGAGTTCGGTGAGATCCGGCTGCTCGGACTGGTCACGGCAGTCTGGTGCCTGGCCTCTCTCGTCGGTGGTTTCGCCTACGGGCTCTCGAGCCGGCGGGTGGATCCGCTGGTGCTGCTGGCCGGGCTCGCCGCCCTCACCGTGCCGGTCGCGCTGGCCGGCAACGGATGGACGCTGGCCCTGCTGGCCGTACCGACCGGCCTGTTCTGCGCGCCGCTGATCGCCTCGACCGCCGAGCGGTTGACGGCCATTACCCCGGCCACGGTCCGCGGGCGGGTCATGGGCGCCCACGCCTCCGCGTTGACCGTCGGCAACGCGGTGGGCGCACCGGTCACCGGGTTTATCGTCGACCACCGCTTCGCCGACGCCGGTTTCGTCGGGATCGGGGTCATGGGCCTGGTTCTCGCACTCCTCGGCCTGGCCGCCCAGTCCCGCCGCCGCCGCTCATCAGGGCGCACGGGCGGGACTGGTCTGGACTCGGTGATGCAGCGAGGGTTGGCTGACCTGGACGCAGTGGAACTCGAACGGCCGACCGGCAGCGAGCGGCCGCGGGCGGCGTCCTTCGACTGATGGTCGTTGACGGTGCTCGTCGACGGCCGTCAAGCTCAGGCGTCGAGCTTGGCCCGGCCGGCTTCGAGACGGGCGATCGGGACCCGAAACGGCGAGCACGAGGTGTAATCGAGGCGCACCCGCTCGAAGAAGTGCACCGACTCGGGGTCACCACCGTGTTCGCCGCAGACGCCGATCTTCAGCCCCGGCCGGCGCGAACGCCCTTTCTCCGCACCGATCTTCACCAGTTCGCCGACCCCGTCGACGTCGATCGACTCGAACGGTGAAACGCCGAAGATGCCCTTCTCCAGGTAGTCGGCGAAGAAAGCCGATTCGACGTCGTCACGGCTGAACCCCCAGGTCGTCTGGGTCAGGTCGTTGGTGCCGAAGGAGAAGAACTCCGCGGCCTCGGCGATCTGGCCGGCGGTGAGTGCGGCCCGCGGCAGCTCGATCATGGTGCCGACGAGGAACTCCAGGTGCACCCCGGTCTCCCCGCGGACCTCCCGAGCGACCTGGATGATGTCCTGCTTGACCGTCTCGAACTCCTGGACGGCGCCGACCAGCGGCACCATGATCTCGACTCGCGGCACGCCGCCGACCTTGATCCGCGCGGCAGCGGCCTCCAGGATGGCGCGCGACTGCATGGCGAACAGACCCGGCACCACCACGCCGAGGCGCACGCCGCGCAGTCCGAGCATCGGGTTCTCCTCGTGCATCCGGTGCACCGCCTGCAGCAGCCGAAGATCGTTTTCCCGGGGCTCGCCGCGCGCCTCGGCCACGGCCACGCGCACCGAGAGGTCGGTGAGGTTGGGCAGGAACTCGTGCAGGGGCGGGTCGAGCAGGCGCATGGTCACCGGCAGGCCGTCCATCGCCTCCAGGATCTCCACGAAGTCCTGCCGCTGCAGCGGGAGCAGCTTGGCCAATTGCTCATCGCGCTCGGCGTCGGTGTCGGCCAGGATCAGACGCTCGACCAGAGCCCGGCGCTCGCCGAGGAACATGTGCTCGGTCCGGCACAGACCGATACCCTGCGCGCCGAAGCGCCGGGCCCGCGCCGCGTCCTCGGCGTTGTCGGCATTGGCCCGCACGCCCATCCGGCGGATGCCGTCGGCGTGGCGCATGATCCGTTCGACCGCGAGCACCAGCTCGTCGCCATGAGCGGTCTCGTCGCCCTCGAAGTGGCGCACCACGGGAGAGTCCATCACCGGCACCTCCCCCAGGAAGACCTCGCCCGAGGTGCCGTCGATCGAGATCACGTCGCCCTCGTGCACAACCACCGCGCCGGGAGCACGGAACTGCCGACCCTTGGTATCGACGTCGATCGCGTCCACCCCGCACACGCAGGTCTTGCCCATGCCGCGGGCCACCACGGCGGCGTGCGAGGTCTTGCCACCCCGGCTGGTCAGAATGCCTTGGGCGGCGATCATCCCGTCGAGGTCGTCGGGGTTGGTCTCGCGGCGCACCAGGATGACCTTCTCTCCCGAACGCGACCACTTGATCGCGGTGTAGGAGTCGAAGACCACCCGGCCGGTCGCCGCCCCCGGCGAGGCGTTCATGCCCACGGCCAACGGCTTGCGCTTGCCGTCGGTGAAGCGCGGGAACATCAGCTGGGCCAGCTGGGCGCCGCTGACCCGGCGCAGCGCCTCGTCCATGTCGATGAGCTCCTGATCGACCAGCTGGGTGGCGATCCGGAACGCGGCGGCCGCCGTCCGCTTGCCGACCCGCGTCTGCAGCATCCAGAGCTTGCCCCGCTCGATGGTGAACTCGATGTCACACAGATCGCGGTAATGCCCCTCGAGCGTGGCCATGATCGTCATGAGCTCGGCGTAGGACTTGGGGTCGAGGCCCTCGAGCTCGGCCAGCGGGACGGTGTTGCGGATCCCCGCCACGACGTCTTCCCCCTGGGCGTTCTGCAGGTAGTCGCCGTAGACGCCCTGCGCGCCCGAGGCCGGGTCCCGGGTGAACGCCACGCCGGTGCCCGAGGCCAGGTCGAGGTTGCCGAACACCATGGAGCAGATGTTCACCGCGGTGCCGAGATCGGCGGCGATGCGCTCCTGACGGCGGTAGATGATCGCGCGGGGCGCGTTCCAGGAGTCGAAGACCGCACGGACGGCCATGTCCATCTGCTCGCGCGGTTCCTGGGGGAACTCCCGGCCGGCGTGCTTGACGACGACCTCCTTGTAGTTCTCGACCAGCTGCCGCATGGCCGCCGCGTCGAGATCCAAGTCGTTGGTGGTGCCGTGCGCGTGTTTCAGGGCGTCCAGGGCGTCCTCGAACTGCTCACCCGGGATGCCCAGGACGGTCTTGCCGAACATCTGGATCAGCCGGCGGTAGGAGTCGAAGGCGAAGCGTTCGTTGCCGGCCTGGGCGGCCAGTCCGCGCACCGAGTAGTCGTTGAGCCCGATGTTGAGCACCGTCTCCATCATCCCGGGCATCGAGAACTTGGCCCCGGACCGCACCGACACCAGGAGCGGGTCGTCGGACTGCCCGAGCTGCTTGCCCATGACCTTCTCGAGCGCGGCCAGGTGCTCGTCGACCTCGGGCGAGAGTTCCTCCGGTTCGCGGCCGGAGACGAGGTAGGCCTGGCAGGCCTCGGTCGAGATGGTGAAGCCGGGCGGCACCGGCAGGCCCAGCCGGGTCATCTCGGCCAGGTTGGCGCCCTTGCCGCCGAGCAGGTCCTTGAGGTCCCGGTTGCCCTCGGCGAAGTCATAGACGTACTTCATGGCGATCGTCTCCTGTGGGTCGGCGTCGCGGTGCACCGTGGCGGATCGCGCGGACGGCGGAGCCTGACCGTAGAGGCTGCAAGCGATTGCGGGCGCCGGGAGCCCGGGAACGTCACAGCAATGATGCGGTCGGTCAGCCGCCGGAATCGGCCAGTTCGGCGCCCGCGGGCACAGCCCGGCTGCCCCGGTCGCGCAACCAGCCTTCGGGCAGCGCGACGGTGCGCGGGCTGCCGGTGCGCCCGCGCGGCCGGCCGATCACCTCGGACGGAAAGGGCTGGGCGAGGTCGAGCTCGGCCAGCCCGTCGTCGAGGTCGGCCAGCGAGGATGACGTCGCCAGCCGCTGCCTCAGCTCGCTGCCGACCGCGAAGCCCTTGAGGTACCAGGCGACGTGCTTGCGGAAGTCGATCACTGCGCGCTGCGGCCCGAGCCACTCGGCCAGCAACTCGGCGTGCCGGCGCATGGTTGCGGCGACCTCGGCCAGCCCCGGCCGGCGGCGATCCGGGCGCCCGGCAAAGGCCGCGGCCAGGTCGGCGAACAGCCACGGCCGGCCGAGGCAACCGCGACCCACGACCACTGCGGCGCAACCGGTCTCGCGGACCATCCGGAGCGCGTCGTCGGCCTCCCAGATGTCGCCATTGCCGAGCACCGGCACGTCGAGCAGGGCGGCCAGGTCGGCGATGCGCTCCCAGTCGGCGGTGCCGCTGTAGTGCTGGGCCGCCGTGCGGCCGTGCAGGGCGACGGCGGCCACTCCGGCGTCCTGGGCCCGTTGCCCCGCTTCGCGGTAGGTGACGTGGTCGGCGTCGATGCCGACCCGCAGCTTCACCGTCACCGGAACGGCTCCGTCCGCGGCGCGCACGGCCGCCCGCACGATGTCGGTGAACAGCTCGATGCGCCACGGCAGCGCCGAGCCGCCGCC
>JALZBL010000336.1 GCA_030947395.1 Actinomycetota bacterium
CCTGGACGCCTTGCAGATGCACACGCCGCCACGGGTGTCGGTGCAGGTCACCGCCGGGAGCCGCTGATGCACGCCGACCGCACCAACCGGACTGCCCTGACCGCGTTCGCCGTGCTCCTGGTTGCCGCCGGCGTCGCCGCGCTGATGGCCAGCGTCGGTGCCTTTGGCCGCGACTTCGCGAAGAAGCCCCTGTTCGCCAACCAGGTCAGCGAATACATCGGCCGGCACGGCAGTTGGATCTGGGCCGCCGCCGCCGTCCTCGCCCTCCTGGTCGCGCTATTGGCGCTGCGTTGGATCGCCACGCTGCTGCTGTCGACCGACCGGGCCGGAGACATCGCCGTTGCCGGCGATCGGGCCCGGGGCGTCAGCCTCGTCCGACCCGGCGCCATCAGCACCGCCTTGACCGCCGAACTGAACACCTACCACGGCGTCGACTCGGCCAAGGCCCGGGTGCTCGGCGACTCCACTGCGCCGCGCCTGGTCGTCGCCGTCGTCGCCACCCGTAACGCTGACCTGACCCGGCTGCGACGACGGATCGAATCCGTGGCCCTGGTCCACGCCAGGACAGCCCTGGACGACCCGGCTCTGCCAATCCAGCTCGACCTCGCCGTCACCACCAGCACCAGCGCTCGGGTCGGCTGACCCGAGCTTGCGGCTCGATCGGCCAACCCGGCTGAGCGAGACGAACCGGGTCAGCCAACTGGCTTACCCAAGTCGAAGGGGTCAACCGACCCGGCTGACCCTTGGGCAGCAAGGAAAGGACAGCAGCGATGAGCAATCCTCAAGACGCCGGCCAGTACATCGGCCGCCCGGCGATCGATTCGGCCGGGGCCAAGATCGGCACCATCGAGCAGGTCTACGTCAACGACGCGAGCGGCCAGCCGGAATGGGTCACCATCAAGACCGGCCTGTTCGGCACCAAGGAGAGCTTCGCTCCATTGCAGGGAGCCACCGACAACGGCGGCGAGGTTCGGCTCGCGGTCACCAAGGACGTCGTGAAGGGTGCACCGAACATTGACAACGACGGGCACACCGACGACCAAGAGCAGCAGGCGCTCTACGACTACTACGCCGGACAGCTGGGCTGGGACAGCAGCGACCAGCCAGCCAACGCCGGCGCCGGCGACAACGACACCACCGGGACCGACACCGACGGCAACTACACCACCGGGACCGACACCGACGACGCGATGACTCGCTCGGAGGAGCGCCTTCGCGTCGGCACGGAGCAGGTCGAAGCGGGGCGCGCTCGGCTGCGCAAATACGTCGTCACCGAGAACGTCACCCAGACCGTGCCGGTGAGCCGGGAAGAGGTCCGCATCGAGCGCGAGCCGATCACCGACGCAAACCGCGATCAGGCCATGTCCGGCGGTGACATTACCGAGGACGAGCACGAGGTAACCCTGCGCGCGGAACGCCCGGTGGTGCAGAAGGAGACGGTACCGGTGGAACGGGTGCGCCTCGGCACCGAAACCGTCACTGAGCACCAGGAAGTCAGCGAGACGGTGCGCAAGGAGCAAATCGACGACGTGGACGTCGACGGCTCGAACCGCACCGCCGGCTGACCGAAGCCGGGAGCTGACCGATGGCGGGGTCCGGCGGCCCAGCCGGACCCCGCCCGTTCCGAACCAATCAGGGTGCCGAACGCATCGCACCACCCGACCATCGATCGATCAGTTGAGACCGCAGCTGACGGCCCCGGACCAACGAGGACAGTCACGTGGATACCGACGCAATCGACCTGGCTCGAAACTTCGCCGAGCTCAACCGCGGCCTGCGAGGTGATCCCACAATCGACGTTGCGGCCTGGGTCGCGGAGCTGGCCGTGAAAGCGGTGCCCGGCTGTGAGATGGCCAGCGTCACCGAACTGCGTCACGCCCGGCTGATCACCACCGCAACCTCCGATCCCGTCCTGGCCCGGTTCGGCGCGGCGCAACAGGTCACCGGACAGGGCCCGAGCTTCGAGGCGGCGCGCGGTGACGAGGTCGTGGTCAGTGGTGACCTGGCGGCCGACCAACGGTGGCCCGGGCTGGCTCGCCGCGCCGGCCGGGAAACCGCGGCCCGCAGCGTGTTCGCCGTTCGGGTCTTGGACGACCCGGACACCGTGCTCAACCTGGTGTCCACCTGGCCGGACGCGTTCGGCCCCCACCGGCAGGCGGCGTGCTTCGTGTTCGGCGTGCACGCCGCGTCGTCGCTCGCGCACGGGCACGCGACGCGGGCGTCAACCCATCTGCACGTCGCGCTGGAGTCCAGCCGGCAGATCGGCATGGCGGTCGGCATCCTCATGAACGCGCATCAGCTGGACGAGGGCGAAGCGTTCAACGTCCTCAAGCGGGCCAGCCAGAGCCTCAACATCAAGATTCGCGACATCGCCGAACGGCTGGCTCGGGACGGGCAGCTGCCGCGACCGAGGGACGGCGCTGACCGAATCGCCGAAGCGAACTCCGGGTCGTCCTTGGCGTGACCCGGCGCGGTATGGACTGCGGGCCGGCTCCCTTCTTCACCGGGCTTCTTCACCGGGCGCGTCCGACCTCGCTGAGGAGGCGATCCTGCGTCAGGCGGTCTTGCGCCCAGGGGAGGAATACCGCCGTCGTCACCAGAAGCCATGTGGCGCCGACGAGGACCGAGCCGACGAGGTCGGACGGGTAGTGCACGCCCAGGGCGATGCGGGAGAAGGCGATCACGCTCACCACGGCGCCGGCCGCGGCCAGCGCGAGCCAGCGCCAGATGTGCGGCAGCACCGAGAAGAAGACGATGAGCAGGATCGCTGCTCCGACGAATGC
>JALZBL010000337.1 GCA_030947395.1 Actinomycetota bacterium
CCGGTCGTAGAGGTGCACGTCGTCGACCGAGCCGGCGAGGAAGTCCACCGGTTTGCCGCCGAACTTCCCCCGGCCGACCACCGTGTTGCCGGTCGAGGGGTCGCCGAACAGTACGTAGGCCGTCCCAGACAGCTGTCCGTTCACGTAGATACGCATCTGCCCATCGGCGAGGCTGCGCACCCCCACCAGGTGGTACCACCGCCCGACCACCGGTTGGCCGACGGTCGTGGCCACGGCGCGGACCTGCGACGTGCTGAACGCGAACGCGTTGTCGGCGGCGGAGTACTGCAGGAAGAACGCGCTGTTGTTCTCACCGTCCTGGCTGACGACGGTCTGGAACCGCCCGAGGGCGTCCATCCGGACCCAGGCGGCCACCGAGTAGTTCGCCCGTCCGGTGTTGATCAGCTGCCGGCCGGCGTCGCCGTACTGGTTGCCCCCGTCAAAGTGCACCGCCGTTCCGGCGTGCCCCGGCACCCACGTCGGGCCGCCCACAAGGGCGAGGTCGTGGTGGTTGCCGCTCGAATCGGCTGCCACCGGGCCGGCGCCCTCGTCGAAGGTCCAGTGGGTGGTGCCGACCAGCCCGGGCGTGCCGGGCGGCAGCGCCGGCGTCGGCGCCGCTCCGGCGGCGATGGTCTGCTGGTTGATCGTCCGGACCCGGGCCTCGTCGACCTTCTCCACCCTCCGGTCATAGGTGAACAGCCCGTTGAGCTCGTTCTCGACGTCGGTGATCTGGGTGTAGACGCTGCCGGAGAGGCCGAAGGGTGCGCCCTCGTCGCGCAGGATCGCGGTGTTGGCGACGTAGGCGTCGTTGAGCGCGGCCCGGTCCTTCACCGCCCCGTACGGGTTGATCGAAGCGCCGGGCCAGGTGTGGCCCTCGATGCCGAGGGAGAACCCGCCGTGCTCGCCGTCGATCGCGGCCCGGTGGGCATCCGGAGCAGGCAGCGCCGGGCCGACATAGACGTGCCAGTCGATGACGTCCCCGCCGCCGGCGTCACCGGCAGTGTCGCAGCAGTTCAGGCCGCTGCGCTCGTCGACCAACCGGGACGGATCCTGGGCCTTGACCCGCGCCGCGACGTCGGCCGCCGCGGCCACGCTCCACTGGCCCCAGCCCTCGTTGAACGGGATCCAGCCGATGATCGAGGTCACGCTCTGCAACTGGGCGACCATGCGGGTCAGCTCGTTTTCGAAGGTGGCCTTGTCGGTGTCGGTGAGCCGGTCGTTGCGGCCGGTGGGCAGGGCGGGCATGTCCTGCCACACCATGAGACCGAGGCGGTCGGCGTAGTAGTACCAGCGGGCCGGCTCAACCTTGATGTGCTTGCGGATGGTGTTGAAGCCGAGATCCTTCGTCTTCTGCAGGTCGAACTTCAACGCCGCATCGGTGGGCGCGGTGTAGATGCCGTCGGGCCAGTAGCCCTGGTCGAGCGTGGCCAGCAGGAAGGTCGGCTTGCCGTTGAGCACGATGCGCTGCTTGCCGTCCACCACCGCCAGCCCGATCGAGCGCATGCCGGCGTAGCTCTCCACCCGGTCGGTTACTCCCTTGCGCGTCACCGAAGCCGCGATCGTGTAGAGGAACGGGTCGGCGGGCGACCAGAGTCGCGGGTGCGGCAGGGCGAGCGTCAGCGGTGCCCCAGCCGCGCCACTCGCCGTCGCCACGGTGCGGCGACCCTTCAAGATCTTGACCCGGACGACGGCCCGGTGCGGGTCGCCGGAGATCCGCGTCGTCACCTGCATGGTCGACGTCGCCAGATCGGGCGTGGCGGTGAGCGCGGCGATGTTGGTCGCGGGCACCGGCTCCAGCCAGACCGTCTGCCAGATGCCGGAGGCGGCAGTGTAGAAGATCCCTCCGGGCTGGAGGCGTTGCTTGCCGACCGGAATGGTGGCGCCGTCGACTGGGGCGTGCACGCCGACGACGATCTCCTGCCGGCCCGCGCCGTCGAAGAGCGCGGCGGTGATGTCGATGCTGAACGCGTCGTAACCGCCCGAGTGGCTTCCCACCAGCTCGCCGTTCACCCACACCGCCGCCTCGTGGCTGACCGCGCCGAAGTTGAGGCGGACGTGCTGACCGTGGCGCCGGTAGGACGACGGCACCGTGAACGTGCGGCGGTAGTACATGTAGTCGGAGTGCTGCTGGATGCCGGAGAGGGCGGACTCGATCGGGTAGGGCACGAGAATGCGCTGTGGGAGCGACTGACCAATGGGGGCCGCGGAGGTCGCGCCGGCCGCGGCGTACTGCCAGACCCCGTTGAGGTTCATCCAGCGGGGCGCCGCGGCCGAGGGGCGAGCCAGCTGCGGGCGCGGATACTCCGGCAACGCGTTGTCCGGGCCGACCTGGTCGGTCCAGGGGGTGGACAGCGGGGCAGGTTTCGGCGTCCACGTCGGGTCAGCCGCCGCCGGGCGTATCGCGCCGGTCAGCAGGGCAATCACTAACAACGTTGTACACCAGAGCGCGGTGCGCCAGCTCGGGCGCGGGGGGACGGGGTGATCCAGGGAAACGATGACGGGGCAAACTGGGATGGCCACGATCTCTCGTCCGGGCGATGAATGCGCTTATCGGTAGGTCGATCGATCACTGCGGCCACCGGGTCCGAGACACCCGAGGCGGGCCGGTGTGATCAACGCCTCAGAGCTAACAACGGCTCTACAACGTCAATGGGTCAGTCACGAATTGCTCTCGCCCGGCGAGATCGCGCTGCTCACGTTCCCCGGCCGGTGCCGGCTCGCTTGGGTCGAACGGATGCGTCAGCGGGGCAAGCCGAGGCCCGACGGCGGGTCGATCAGCC
>JALZBL010000338.1 GCA_030947395.1 Actinomycetota bacterium
TCGGCCGTCACCGCCGCCGAGATCGACCGGATCCTCGGTGCCGTGCTGACCCACGCCGACGGCAGCTTCAACGCGTTGCTCGAACTGGGCTTCGGCACATCCATCCGGCGCGAATGGCGATGGCGGGAGAAGAACCACGAATCGCTGCGCAACCTCGAGGCGTTCCGCGATTTCGTTGCCCGCCAACCCGCGGCGACCGAGCCCGAGCGCCCGCATCGCGCGGTCGAGGAGTGAGCGACGCGACCTCGGCCGTGGGCACCCTGCTGATCGCCGGCCGGTTCAACGGGCCGCCGACGAGCGGCAACGGTGGTTTCACCGCCGGCCGCGTGGCCGGCTTCCTCGCCCCGCAGGGTGCGGTCGAGGTCACCTTGCGCCGCCCCCCGCCGTTGGACGTTCCGCTCGCCGTCGAACGCAGCCCCGGCGGCCTCACGGTGCGCGCGGGTGACGAGCTGGTGGCCGAGGCCCGGCCGGTCGACCTGACGATGCTGGGGGAGCCGGTGCCGCCGGTGGACCCGGCGAGCGCCAAGGCGGCGTCGCTGCGATTCGCCGGACGCCGTGATCACCCGTTCCCGACCTGTTTCGTGTGCGGCACCCGCCGGGTCGAACCCGACGGGCTGGAGATCTTTGCCGGACCACCGACGGATGCCGACGGTCGCCGGCAGGACGGTCGGACGGCCGCGATCTACATGGCGCGGCGCGAACACGTCCAGGCTCGGCTCGGATCAGGGACCGAGGATGTGATCGGTCCGGAGATCGTCTGGGCGGCGCTGGACTGTCCGGGCGGCTGGACGACCGGTCTGCCCGGCCGGCCGGCGGTGCTCGGCCGCCTGAGCGCGGTGGTGTGCTCGGTGCCCGTAGTGGGAGAGCGCTGCGTCGTGGTCGGAGCGCTCGACGGGCGCGAGCGGCGCAAGTCCTTCACCCGCACCACCGCCTACGGCGCGGACGGCCGGGAGCTCGGTCGGGCCGCCGCGGTCTGGATCGACCGGCCCTGAGCTGACGGCGCGGCGTGCGGCAGGATTGGCGCCATGGCCATCGCGAACCTCATTCTCCTGCGCCACGGCGAGAGCGACTGGAACCGCAAGAACCTGTTCACCGGTTGGGTCGACGTCGACCTGACCGCGAATGGGGAAGCCGAAGCCCGTCGTGGCGGCGAGCTGCTGGTCGAGCACGGGTTGCGGCCGGACGTCGTGCACACGTCGGTGCTGCGCCGGGCCATCCGGACCGCGCACATCAGCCTTGACGTCGCCGATCGGCACTGGATCCCGGTGCAACGATCGTGGCGGCTCAACGAGCGGCACTACGGCGCGTTGCAGGGCAAGGACAAGGTGCAGGTGCGCGAGCAGTTCGGCGCGGACCAGTTTATGCTGTGGCGCCGCTCGTACGACACGCCGCCGCCGCCGCTGCGCGACGACGACGAGTACAGCCAGAGCGATGACCCGCGCTACCGCGGCCTGCTCGACGCGTTGCCGCGCACCGAGTGCCTCAAGGACGTCGTTCTCCGGTTCCTGCCGTACTGGTACGACGCGATCGTGACGGACCTCCAGCTGGGCCGCACCGTGCTCGTGGCCGCCCACGGCAACTCACTGCGCGGACTGGTCAAGCACCTCGACGGGCTCAGCGACAGTGCCGTCGTCTCGCTCAACATCCCGACCGGCATTCCGCTGCACTACCGGCTCGACGCGCAGACCCTGGTGCCGGCCGAACCGGCGCTCTACCTGGATCCCGAGGCCGCCGCCGCATCGATCGAGGCAGTGGCCAATCAGGGCAAGCGCTGACGAGGGCGGTCAGGCCACCGGCCGGGCCGCCGCGGCCAGCGGCCGGTCAGCGCGGCCAGCGGCCGGTCAGACCACGGACGCCGGGAGCGGCTCGGGCATGTGACCGGTGACGACGAAGACGATGCGCCGCGCGACCGCGACCGCGTGGTCGGCGTACCGCTCGTAGTAGCGACCGAGCAGCGTCATGTCGATGGCGGCCTCGGTGCCGTGGTCCCAGTTCGGCGACAGCAACAGCGTGAACAGCTTGCGGTGCAGGGCGTCCATCGAGTCGTCCTCGGCCTCGATGTCCTGGGCCAGCGCGACGTCGCGCCCGGTTACGACCTCGGCCACCTTCTCGACCAGTGACAACGCCACCGCACCCATCTGGGCGATGACGTCGCGTAGCTCGGTGGGCACCGCAATCTCCGGGTAGCGCATCCGCGCCACCTTGGCGATGTGCAGGGCCAGATCGCCCATGCGCTCGAGGTCGGCGGCCAGGTGCAGTGTGGTGATCAGCAAGCGCAGGTCGCCAGCCACCGGCTGCTGGCGCGCCATGAGCTGGAAGGTGCGTTCCTCGAGGTCAGCCCGGATGGCATCGATGGCGGCATCGTCGCCGATGACCCGCTCGGCCACGGCCAGATTGCCGTCGAGCAGGGCTGCGGTCGCCCGCTCCATCGCCGTGCGGGCATGGTGGGTCATCGTGAGCAGGGAGACGCCGACGGCGTCCAGTTCGTCGTGGTAGATGTCGCGCATTGTTGGCCAGATCCGTTCGCCTAGTGCCAGTGCGTCCAGGTTAGTACGCCGGACGCTTGAAACCGGTGGCTTGCGTGAACGGCGACGCAACGCTCGGTGAACATAGCGCCACGCCGCGCTCCCCGGTCGGCCGATGACCGGTGCGGCGCCTCGGGCGCCCGTACCATCGCCAGGGTGTCCGTCGTGGTGGCGATCGTCGTCGTGGCGACCGTCGCCGTAGCCGTGGCCGCCGGGTTCGCCGTCGGCCGCTGGTCCACCGGCCGCTCGTCCAC
>JALZBL010000339.1 GCA_030947395.1 Actinomycetota bacterium
GCCACCGGCTCGACGTCGGCGGAGGCGCCGAACGCGACGTCGAGGTCACGCAGAGTGCCGTCGTTGACGTCGCGCACGGCCACGGCGCCGTCGGCGCCAGCCAGTCCTACCCCGGCCGCCTCGAGGGCCGCCCGCGCCGTAGTGCCCGCCACCACGCTCAGGCGAGGCCTTTCGACCGGGGCGGGGGCGGACGGCGATGGGCCGACGGACACGATCACTCCTCGAACGGGATCAGATGGCGGACGGCGAAGCTGAACCGGCGCAGCTGAACCGGCGCAGCTGAACCGGCGGCGCGCCGGAGGATCGCCGGCGGTCACCGACAGTGGATGTTAGTGCGATGCCGACGCCCGGCCGTCCTCATTAGCGGCGCCGCCCCTGCTCAGCGGGTGGCCGGTCGCCGCGTCGGCGAGTCATCTGGTCGGTGATTCGTCTAGCCGGCCGGCGTGATTCGTCTAGCCGGCCGGCGTGAGCCGTCTAGCCGGCGGGCGTGAGCCGTCTCGCCGGCCGGCGTGAGGTGGTCGCTCGGCCCACCGAGGCAAGAAATCCCGCCGATCAGGGCGTCCCGCCGGCCATTCACGGCGTAACGTCATCGGCGGGGTTCGAGCGGAGCTCCGGTCAGAAGCACGCCAGCGACACACACCGAGGTGATCTGCGATGAGCTTCATCGACAAGGCCAAGGACAAGGGCCAGGAAGTCATGGGCAAGACCAAGCAGCAGACCGGAGAGGTGACCGGCGACGAAGACCTTAAGAACGAGGGTCGCGCGGACGAGGCGAAGGGCGACCTGAAGCAGGCCGGCGAGAAGGTCAAGGACGCGTTCAACTAGGCCGCACCGGCACCCAACCGTGGACGGCGGCGACCCAACCTAACCGGCCCAGTCGCCGCCGTCGCCGCTTGTCCAAGTGCCCCTTGTCGAAATGGCCGAAGGGGGAATCGACCAGGACCGGCCGATTCCGATTCCGATTTCTCAGGTGCAGTGGTGCGGGCCGGAACCGGCGGCACTACTCGTCGTCACCGCTGCCACGCCGGAAGAAAATCGTCACCACCACCACCGACAGGATCAGCAGGGCCACGCCCACGACGAGCAGAAGGTAGGCGTCGTGATGGTTGAAGTTCAAGAAGATGACGCCGAGCATGCAGGCCGCAGCGCCGGCGACGAATGCCATCAATCCGATACCGGCCAACGGCGGTTGACGACGCGATTGGCCGGCGTCGCGGTCTGAGACGGATCGAACGTTCATCGGCGTCTCCCAGGGCGATCGGGCGCTCAGTTGGGCTTCTTGGGACCGGCCGCTTTCGTCATCAGCGACACCGAGGCGTCGGTTTTCGGCTTCTTGGCCTGTTTGGGCTTGCGGACCTCGCGGCCGCCCTTGTTCTTGGACATGGCGCACTCCAGCATCGCGTCGTCAGGAATCCGCCGGTGCTCCAACGCCGCGGTCTCGAGTTGAGGTGACCCTACGCCCGCCCCGCCGCCCAGCGCTGCCCGCGTTCGTCTCAGTTCCCGGTCGGCACGGCGCAGATCATCCGGGATGCCTGTACTGGCCACTCGAGGCCCGCGACCGCCGGTCGAGGCGCTCGGGCCGGGGTAGCATTGACGTCACCGCGGGTTCCTCAGCGCCGACTTCCAGTCGGCCTCGCCCCGGTGATCGGCAGTTGACCCGGCCGACGGGTCTGACAGGGCCCAGCATGGACACCATCACCATCACCACCACCGCGACGATTGACGAGGAGTTCGGGCGGCGCGGCGAGCCGACGTCGCTCGCCTACTGCAGCTCGTGCCCGCACGACTACGCCGGACACGACGCGACCGCTGTGCGCTACTGCGCCGCAACCCTTGACATGGCAATCAGTCGGGGCTGTGTCTGCCGGGTCGATCCGGTGGCCGTCGGCTGGCGAACCCGGTCGTCACGATGAGCCGCTCGCTGGCCGACGAGGTCCTGGGTGTTCTCGAGACGAGCACCGTGAGCGAGCCGATCACGCTGAGTGACCTCGCTCGTCGTTTCGGGGTGAGCGGCGCGCTGATGACGTCGTGCGCGCGCCAGATCGTGGCCGAGGGAAGGGCCGAACCGGCGATGGCATCCCATCGTGGCGTCCCGGCCCTGCACGGGCTGCTTCCCCGCCGCACCTGATCACCCAGTCCGGCCGTCGCCGATCCGGTTCGACGACCGGCCCGGTCATGGTCAGCGGTTGGAGCGCACCGCCGAGCGCGACCGGCTGGCGTAGTGCCGTAGTCCTTGGTCAGGCACCTACCACCCCGTCGATGCCTTCGCGCAAGAGGTCGGCGTGGCCCGCGTGCTGAGCGTATTCGGCGATCATGTGCAGCATCAGCCACCGCAATGTGTAGCTGCCGTTGCGCTCAATCGCCCCAACTTCCTCCAGACTCGCGGCATCGTCGACGATCCTGCGGGAGCGCGCGCACTCATCGCGCCATACGTTGAGCGCCGCTGACGGACTTCCGTCCAGCGACTGGAAATCCTGGTCGGGATCGTCGTCGCGGTAATAGAGCATTGGCAGATCGAGGCCGCCGAAGTTGATGGCGAACCACCACCGCTCCACCCCCGCGAGGTGACGGATGAGCCCGTGCAGACTCATGGTCGACGGCGGTGAACTTCGTCGCGACAGTTCCGCCGTGGCCACGCCTTGGCACTTCAACTCGAAGGTTTCGCGGTAATGGTCCAAGTACGCCTTAAGCATCGTCGGTTCGTCGGCGGCGCGCGGAATTACGACCGTCCGTGGCACCGGCCAGACCGTTGAGGCGGCGACGGGGCGCCCCGGC
>JALZBL010000340.1 GCA_030947395.1 Actinomycetota bacterium
GGCCTCGTCCCAGACCACCGACTGCGGTCCGTCGATCACCTCGGCGTCGATCTCGGTGCCCCGGTAAGCCGGCAGGCAGTGCAGGACCAGCGCACCCTCGGCGGCCCGGGCCAGGGCCCGAGTCGTTACCGCGAAGGCGCCGAACACCTCGACCCGGGCGGCCTTCTCCTCTTCCTGCCCCATGGACACCCAGGTGTCGGTGGCGACGACGTCGGCGCCGTCCAACGATTCTTCGGGCGAGTGGGTCACCAGGACCGACCCACCGGTGGACGAGGCGATCTCGCGGGCCCGCTCGAGCACGTCCGCGGCGGGCCGGTACGCCTCGGGCGTGCCGATGCGCACGTGCAGACCGGCCGTGGCGCCGGCGAGCAGGTACGAGTGGGCCATGTTGTTGGCACCGTCGCCGAGGTAGGCCAACGTCAGCCCGGCCAGGGTGCCGGTGCGTTCCCGCACGGTCTGCAGATCGGCCAGGACCTGGCACGGGTGGAAGCGATCCGTGAGGGCGTTGATCACCGGGACCGCGCTGGCCGCGGCCATCGCCTGGATCCGGTCCTGGCCGAAGGTGCGCCAGACGATCGCCGCGACCTGCCGATCCAGTACCCGGGCGGTGTCCTGCACGCTCTCGCCCCGGCCGAGTTGGGCGGTCGCAGCGTCGATCACCAGCGGGTAGCCGCCAAGTTCGGCGATGCCGACGCTGAACGACACCCGCGTGCGGGTGGACGGCTTGTCGAACAGCACCGCTACCGCCCGCGGGCCGGCCAGCGGGCGGTGGGCGAACGGGTCCGCCTTGAGCGCGTCGGCCAGGTCGAGGACGGTGACCAGTTCGGCCGGCGTGAGGTCGTCGTCGCGCAGGAAGTGCCGGGTCACCGACTCGCCTCCTCGTTCTCCGCGACGGCGTCGAGGGCCGGGGCGAGCCGGCGCACCGCGTCGTCGACGTCGGCCTCGGTGATGATCAGTGGCGGGGCGAGGCGCAGCGCGTCGGGCCTGACCGCGTTGACCAGCAGGCCGTGCTCGCGGGCCGCGACCTCGACCGCTCCGGCCACCGGGCGCTGCAGCACCACGGCCAGCCAGAGCCCGCTACCGCGCACTCCCCGCACCAGCGGGTGGTGCAGAGCCAACACCGACTCGCTCAGGTGGGTGCCGACGCGCTTGACCGCGTCGAGCAGGCCGTCGGCCTCGATGGTGTCCAGCACCGCGAGGGCCGCGGCGCAGGAGACCGGGTTGCCGCCGAAGGTGCTGCCGTGGTCGCCGGGCGAGAACAGGGCCGCCGCCGGTCCGACCGCCAGGCAGGCGCCGATGGGCAGGCCGCCGCCGAGTCCTTTGGCCAGCGTGATCACGTCGGGGCGAACGCCCTCGGCCGCCGAGGCGAACCATCCCCCGGTGCGGCCGATCCCGCTCTGGACCTCGTCGACGATCAGCAGCGCGCCGCTCTCGTCACACCTCGCGCGGGCCCGGGCGAGGTATCCGGGCGGCGACGGCACGACGCCGCCCTCGCCCAGGGTCGGTTCCAGGATGACCGCGGCGGTCTGCGCACCGACGGCGGCGGTTAGGGCGTCCGGGTCGCCATAGGGGACGAACCGGACCGGGCCGGGCAGCGGGGCGAAGGGTTCCCGCTTGGCCGGATTGCCGGTCACCGACAGCGCTCCCATGGTGCGGCCGTGGAAGCTGCCCTCGGCGGCCACAACTTCCAGGCGTCCACCGGCCGGGTCAAGCGTTCGCCCGTGCCGGCGGGCCAACTTCAGCGCCGCCTCGTTGGCTTCCGCGCCGCTGTTGGCGAAGAAGACCCGGCCCGGACGCCCGAGGAGGGCCAGCAGCCGTTCGGCCAGCCGCACCCCCGGTTCGTGCACCGCCAGGTTCGAGGTGTGGGCGACCCGCGCGACCTGGCGTGAGACGGCTTCGACGATGGCCGGATGAGCGTGACCGAGGGAGGACACCGCGATCCCGCCGACGAAGTCCAGGTACTCGGCGCCGTCGACGTCGTACACCCGCGCGCCGATGCCGTGATCGACGACGAGCGGCGGGGTGCCGTAGTTGCCCATCATCACCGCGTCCCACCGCCGCCGGAGGTCGGCCGACGCCGGGCGGCGCGGCGGCTCGATCGCGGCACTCATGCGCGCACCATCGTCCCGATTCCGGCGCTGGTGAAAACCTCCACGAGCGCGGCGTGCGGCACCCGCCCGTCGAGCACGTGCGCGCGGCCGACGCCGCCCTCCACCGCGCGCAGGCAGGCTTCCATTTTGGGGATCATGCCGGCGGCCAGGGTCGGCAGCAGCTGGCGCAGCTGCTGCGCGTCGAGTTCGCTCACGATCTCTTCACTGGCCGGCCAGTCGGCATAGACGCCCTCCACATCGGTGAGCACGACCAGTTTCTCCGCCGCCAGGGCGACGGCCAACGCCGCCGCCGCGGTGTCGGCGTTCACGTTGTAGGTGAGGCCGTCGCCGCCGCGGGCCACGGTGGCGACGACCGGGATCCGACCGGCATCGAGCAGGGCCACCACGGCGCTCGGGTCGACCGCCACGATGTCGCCGACCTGCCCGAGGTCGACCTCCTGACCGTCGACCTGGGCGCCCCGGCGCTCGGCCGTGAACAACCCGGCGTCCTCTCCGGAGAGCCCGACGGCGAACGACCCGTGGTCGTTGATCCGGTTGACCACGTCGCCGTTGACCTGCCCGACCAGCACCATCCGCACGACGGCCATCGTCTCGGCCGTGGTGACCCGCAGGCCGCCGCGGAACTCGCTCGCGATGCCGAGGCGGTCGAGATGGGCGC
>JALZBL010000341.1 GCA_030947395.1 Actinomycetota bacterium
CGTCGCCGCGGTGCTCGCCCTGGCCTACGTGATGAACCTGTCCGGCCAGACCATCACGATCGGCACCTGGATGGCCGGCGCCGGTGGACTATTCGCCCTGATCTCGCCGGTGCTGGGCTGGCTCGGCGTGGCGGTGACCGGCTCCGACACCTCTTCCAACGCGCTGTTCGGCAGCCTGCAGGTGTCCGCCGCGCAGAACGCCGGCCTGTCCCCGACGTTGATGGCCGCCGCGAACAGTTCGGGTGGGGTGCTCGGCAAGATGATCTCGCCGCAGAACCTGGCCATCGCCGCGGCCTCGGTCGGTCTGGACGGCAAGGAAGGCGAGCTACTGCGCAAGATCCTCGTGTGGACGGTAGCGTTCCTGGCCTTCATGTGCGTGCTCATCTACCTGCAGTCCACCAGCGTGCTGTCGTGGATGCTGCCGTGATCGATCGTTCATCCGCCCGGCCCGCGCCGGCGTGAAGGTCGTCGTCGCCCCGGACAAGTTCCGCGGCAGCCTGAGCGCCGCCCAGGCCGCTCACGCGATCGCCGCCGGACTGCGGCGGATGGTGGCGGGGCTGGATCTGGCTCTGGTGCCGGTCGCCGACGGCGGTGACGGCACGATCGAGGCCGCCGTCAGCGCCGGATACACCGCCGTGCCGGTCATCGTTCGTGGCCCGACCGGCGAACCCGTCCAGGCCCGGTTCGCCCGCCGTGACGCCACCGCGATCGTTGAGCTGGCCGAAGCGTCGGGCCTGCGGCGCCTGACGGCAGGCCCCGACCCGACCAGCGCCGCGGCCGCCAGCAGCTACGGCGCCGGAGAGCTGATCACCGCTGCGCTGGACGCGGGCGCCCGGCGCGTCGTCCTCGGCGTGGGCGGTAGTGCCAGCACCGACGGTGGCACGGGTCTGGCCAGCGCACTCGGTGTGCGGTTCCTCGATGCGGCGGGCAACCCGCTCCCGGCCGGCGGAGGCGCCCTGCTCGACCTGTCGTCCATCGAGGTCAGCGGCCTTGATCCGCGGCTCGGCGAGGTCGAGTTCATCGTGGCCACGGACGTGGACAACCCGCTGGTCGGCGCGCACGGCGCCGCGCGCGTGTACGGGCCGCAGAAGGGCGCCGATCCACCCACCGTCGAGCGGCTGGACCAGGCGCTGCGCCACCTGGCCTCGGTCATCTACCGCACCACCGGCCGGGACATCGCGGCCGGGCCGGGCACCGGAGCCGCCGGGGGCGTCGCCGCAACCGCGCTGCCCCTGCTCGGCGCGGTCCTGCGCTCGGGCAGCGACCTGATGCTGCGCCTACTCGGCCTGCCCGAGGCGGTCGACGGGGCCGCGCTCGTGATCACCGGCGAGGGCAGCCTGGACGAGCAGAGCCTGCGCGGGAAGGCTCCCCACGGCGTCGCCCAGCTCGCCGCCGCGGCCGGCGTCTCGGTGGTGGCGATCGCGGGTCGCGTCACGGTGACCGAAGCGGAGCTGGCCCGCGCCGGCATCGCCCGGGCCTATAGCCTCACGGCCATTGAGCCCGACCCGGCCCGGTCCATGAGCAACGCGGCACACCTCGTGGCCCAGGTGGCCGAGCAGGTGGCCCGGGATTGGCTCCCGGCGGTGGCGGGGTGCCCGGCCGCCGGTCCGGTAACCGTTCCCGGACGCCGGTCGTGACCAGCGATCGGGCCGACGCCGTGGTCCTCTTCGGCGCGACCGGCGATCTCGCCCGCCGAAAGATCTGGCCCGCGTTGTACGCGATGTTCGCCCAGGGTCGGCTCGACGTTCCGGTCGTCGGCGTCGGGCGATCCGATTGGGACGACGCCCGGCTGCGGGAATACGCCCGTGAATCAGTTTCCGACGTGGCCGGGCCGATCGGGGGCGCCGGGTTCGCCGCGTTCGCGTCCCGGTTGAGCATGCTGGTCGGCGACTACGCCCACCCTGACACTCATGCCGCCCTGGCCCGCCGCCTCAAGGTCGCGACGTGTCCGATCTTCTACCTCGCGATCCCGCCCTCGGTGTTCCCGGCCGTGGTCGACGGGCTGGCCGCGGTGGGACTGGCCGAACGGGGTCGGGTCATCGTGGAGAAGCCGTTCGGTCGCGACCGGGCCTCCGCCCACGACCTGAACCACGCGCTGGCCGGCGCCTTCACCGAAGGTCGCATCTGCCGCATCGACCACTACCTGGGCAAGGAGTCGGTGGAAGGGCTGCTCGTCTTCCGCTTCGCCAATGCCTTCCTGGAACCGTTGTGGAACCGCAACTACGTCGCCCAGGTCCAGGTCACGCTGGCCGAGGCGTTCGGCACCGAGGGCCGGGCCGGCTTCTACGACGGCGTCGGCGCGATCCGCGACGTCGTCCAAAACCACCTGCTCCAGGTCGTCGCGCTGTTGGCGATGGAGCCGCCCATCGCCGACGACGCCGACGCCTACCGCGATGAAGAGGTCAAACTCCTCCGTCAGATCGAACCGCTCGATCCGGCCAGCACGGTGCGGGGGCAGTACGTCGGTTACCTCGACGAGGACGGCGTCCGTCCCGACTCCGGCACCGAGACCTACGTCGCCACCACCTTGTCCATCGACTCCTGGCGTTGGGCCGGCGTCCCGTTCCACGTCCGCACCGGCAAGTACCTCCCCGGTGCTGCCACCGAGGCGGTCATCGAACTGCGCCGACCGCCGCGGATGTTGTTCGCCGGTCACGACGCGGCCGCCGGTGAAGCCAACCTGATCCGTTTCCGCCTCGGCCACTCGGACGGCGTCACGCTGTCGGTGCAGGCCAAGGCGCCCGGCGTTCGGTCGATCACCAAGACGG
>JALZBL010000342.1 GCA_030947395.1 Actinomycetota bacterium
CAGATCCTGGGCCTCGTCGACCACCACGTGTACGTACGATTCGCAGCCGTCGAGCAACCCGCGCAGCTCGTCGATCAGGACCAGGTCGGCCGCCGTCCACGGCGCCTGGCCGACCGTGCGTGGGTGTGTGGTCCAGGCCAGTAACGCCCGTTCCCCGTCGTCGAGGTCGGGCGCGCAGCGCGCCAGGAGCCGAGGGTCGGTGTAGAGGCGAGCCAGCAGCTCCGGCGCCGACAGCGGCGGCCACACCGCGTCGACCGCGGCCCGGACCGCCGGTGACCGGGCCACCCGACGGGTCTCGGCATCGCTCGGCGCCCCGCCGACGGCCTCGCGCTGCCGGCGCACGTCCTCGCCGACCTGGAGCAGCAGCCGCTCACGGGCCGGGTTCCAGCGCAGCTGTCCGGCCAGGAACGCCCGCCGGGAGTCGTCGACGTAGCGGCGCAAGTGGTGCGCGCCCACCCGGTGTCGGCGGGTGCCCATGACGGCGACCACGTCCTCGGCCGGCTTGACGACGTGCTCAAGCACCGCCCGTTGCAGGGCCCGGGCCAGCCGCGCGTCGCCCTTGAGAACGGCTGTAGGGACCGAATCCTGGCCGCGGACCGGCGCCGAGGCGACCAGCTGGTCGACCGTCGCCTGGGCGATCCCGCCCTCACCGAGGGCCGGGAGCACCTGGGCGATGTAGTGCAGGAACGCCGAGTTCGGACCGACCACGAGCACGCCGGTGCGCCGCAGGCGATCGGGGTACGTGTACAGCAGGTAGGCCGCCCGGTGCAGCCCGACCGCGGTCTTGCCAGTTCCCGGCGCGCCCTGGATGCACAGCGAGGTGTCGAGGTCGGCGCGCACTAGGTCGTCCTGGTCCGGCTGGATCGTGGCGACGATGTCGCGCATCGGCCCCACCCGCGGACGCTCGATCTCGTCACGCAGGATGGCCGATTCGAGCCCCAGCCGCTCACCGCGGTCCAGGTGCTCGTCCTCGAAGGAGGTCAGCGTGCCACTGCGGCCGAAGCCGAATCGACGGCGCAGGGTCACGCCCATCCGATCGGCCGGGGTCGCCCGGTAGAACGCCCGAGCGATGGGAGCGCGCCAGTCGATCACCACCGGGTTCAGGGCTTCGTCGCGCAGGTGACGTCGCCCGATGTGCAGTATCTCGCCGGTCGGGCTGGAAGTGTCGTCCCGGTCGGTACGCCCGAAGAACGGCGGGGCCTCCGGCTCGGCGGCCAGGGACTTGAGCCGCTGGGCTCGCAGCCGGCCCAGGCCCTCACTGGCCAGGGCGTCCACACCGAGGTCGGCGATCCGTTCGGTCGAGGACTTCATTGCGGCCAGGCAGGCCCTAGCGTGTTCCAGCTGCCGGATTTCCTCGACCAGTTCGCGTTCGGCATCCACGATGGGAGCACGTTACGCCGCACGGCCGGCCGGTTCGTCCTGATTCCAGCGGTCCAGCCGATGACCCGATGACCCGATGACCCGATGACCTCAGGCCAGGCGCTGCTTGAGGGCAGCGAGTTCGTCGCGCAGCAGGCTGGGCACCGACTCGCCGATGGTGTCGAACCAGGCCTCGATGGCCGGGATCTCGGCCCGCCAGTCTTCCAGATCGACCGCCAACGCCGCGGCCAGCGCCTCCGGGGAGAGGTCGAGGCCAGTTACGTCGAGACCGGTCGGTGTGGGCACTCGGCCCACCGGAGTGTCGAGCGCGGCCGCCGTTGCGTCGATGCGCTCCAGCGCCCACTTCAGGACCCGGATGTTCTCTCCGAACCCGGGCCACAGGAACCCGCCGTCGGCGTCCCGGCGGAACCAGTTGACGTAGAAGATCTTGGGGAGCTTCACCGCATCGGCGCCCTTGCCGAACTCGATCCAGTGCGCGAAGTAGTCCCCGGCGTCGTACCCGATGAAGGGCAGCATGGCCATTGGGTCGCGACGCACCACGCCGACCTGGCCGGTGGCCGCGGCGGTGGTCTCGGAGGAGAGGGTCGCGCCCATGAACACACCGTGCTGCCAGTCCCGGGCTTCGGTGATCAGCGGGACGGTGTCGCGCCGGCGCCCGCCGAACAAGATTGCATCGAGCGGTACCCCCGCCGGGTCGTCCCACTCCGGCGCCCGGGTGTCGCACTGCTCGATCGGCGTGCAGTAGCGCGAGTTGGGGTGGCTGGCCGGCCGGCCGGTTTGCGGCGTCCACCACTGCCCCGTCCAGTCGGTCAGGTGCGGAGGCGCCTCGCCCATCCCGTCCCACCAGACGTCAGCGTCGGCAGTGAGGGCGACGTTGGTGAAGATCGAGTTGCCCTTGGCGATGGTGCGCATCGCGTTCGGGTTGGTGTGCCAGTCGGTGCCCGGCGCGACGCCGAAGAAGCCGTTCTCGGGGTTGACCGCGTAGACCCGCCCATCGTCCCCGATCCGCAGCCAGGCGATGTCGTCACCGATCGTCTCGACCGTCCAGCCCGGCAGGGTTGGCTCCAGCATGGCCAGGTTGGTCTTGCCGCAGGCCGACGGGAACGCCGCGGCGATGTAGCGGGCCTGGCCGGTCGGAGAGGTCACTTTGGCAATCAGCATGTGCTCGGCCAGCCAGCCCTCGTCGCGGGCTTTGACCGACGCGATCCGCAGCGCGTAGCACTTCTTGCCCAGCAACGCGTTCCCGCCGTAGCCCGAGCCGTAGGACCAGATCAGGCGCTCCTCGGGGAACTGCACGATGTACTTGGTCTCGTTGCTCGGCCAGGCGACGTCGCTGCGGCCGTCCTCGAGCGGGGCGCCCACCGAGTGCAGGCCGGGCACGTAGTC
>JALZBL010000343.1 GCA_030947395.1 Actinomycetota bacterium
TCACGGCCGAGCACCTCTTCGTCTTGGGCTACCCGGCCGTCACGAGCGGGGCTGGCGCGGGTGAGCACTCCGCCCCGGCCCAACCGGCGCCCGCCGTAGCGGTTAGCGCGGGCTGAGCGGGCGGTATCCGGTCGATTACTATGACCGGCGGCGGGTCGCCGATGCCTCGTCCCCGCTCGGCGATCCCGCTCACTTGGTCGCCGAGTCCCACCGCAGTTGCGGCGCGAGCGCATTCCCCGCACCACCGAGAGGCGACCTCCGTGGCCCACGACCCCCAGGGATTTCTCCGGCATGCCCGTCAGGACACGCCGAAGCGCCCGGTGGCCGAGCGACTGCGCGACTGGCAGCCGATCTACCTGCGGGCCCCCGCGGCGCAGGTGTCTCAGCAGGCCGACCGGTGCATGGATTGCGGTGTCGCGTTCTGCCACTCGGGGTGCCCCCTGGGCAACCTGATCCCCGAGTGGAACGAACTGGTCGCCCGCGACGACTGGGCCGAGGCGAGCGACCGACTGCACGCCACCAACAACTTTCCCGAGTTCACCGGTTGGATCTGCCCGGCGCCGTGCGAGTCGGCCTGCGTGCTGGCCATCAACGCCGAACCGGTGACGATCAAGCAGGTGGAGGTCTCGATCGTCGAACGGGCCTTCGTCGACGGCGGGGTGGAACCGCAGCGCCCGGTGCACCTCAGCGGGGCGCGGGTGGCCGTCGTGGGCTCCGGCCCGGCCGGCCTGGCCGCCGCCCAGCAGCTGACCCGGGCCGGGCACTCGGTCGTCGTGTTCGAGCGCGACGACCGGATCGGCGGCCTCCTGCGTTACGGAATCCCCGACTTCAAGATGCCCAAGGACATCATCGATCGGCGGCTGGCCCAGATGAGCGCCGAGGGCACGGTGTTTCGCACCAGCACGCCGATCGACGTGGACCAGATCGAGCTGCTGCGGTCGGACTTCGACGCCGTCGTCCTGGCGGTGGGGGCGCTGCGCCCCCGCGCCCTGCATGCGCCCGGCCACGACCTGGCCGGGGTGTACCAGGCGATGAACTACCTGCCCTGGGGCAACCGGGTACAGGCCGGCGACCTCGACGAGGGACCGGTCACGGCGCGGGACAAGCATGTTGTGATCATCGGTGGCGGGGACACGGCCGCCGACTGCCTGGGCACCGCCAACCGCCAGGGTGCCCGGTCGGTGACCGTGCTCGACCACAACCCGACGCCCGTTAAGCGGGGCGACCTGATCAACCCGACCTGGCCCTCCGCCCCAAGCAACCGTGGCGCGTCCCCGGCCCACGACGAGGGCGTCCACGAGGCATGGGCCCGCGAGGTCATCGAGTTCGCCGCCGGGGCCGACGGTGCGGTGCGCGCGGTGGTGATCGAGGAGGTCGAGATCGTGCGCGTGGCCGGCCGGCGCGAGTTCCGGGCCGTTCCCGGCAGCCGCACCGAGCTGCCGGCCGAACTGGTGCTGGTGGCCGCGGGTTTCGTCGGCACCGACGTGCCCGAGCTGTTGGCTGGACTCGGCGTGACGCAGCACGAGCAGCGCGGCACCGCGGTGGTCGACGGCCAATGGCGCACGTCGGCCG
This sequence comes from Actinomycetota bacterium, assembly GCA_030947395.1. Classification (GTDB taxonomy): domain Bacteria; phylum Actinomycetota; class Actinomycetes; order Mycobacteriales; family Jatrophihabitantaceae; genus JALZBL01. Next base: position 1,573 of record JALZBL010000343.1, read on the forward strand.
AGAACGTCTACGCCTGCGGTGACGCCACCCGCGGGGCGTCCCTCGTCGTCTGGGCGATCGCCGAGGGCCGGGCCTGCGCGGCGGCGATCGATGAGATGCTGCGCGGACGCTCTGAGCTGCCGGTCGCCGTCGCGCCGGGCACGGCCCCGCTGTAAACCACGGACCCTCCGCGGGGCTAACGGTCCAGTGGGCGCGCCGCGGATCAGTGGGTTCGCGGCGATTATGGCCGTTGCCGAAGGCATCGGCGTCGGCGGAAGTTGGGGGCGCGGAAGTTGGGGCGCGTAGCAGCAAGGGCAACCGGCCGGCCGCCGGCCGAGCCCAGCGGTCCTTCGGCCGCTGCTGCGCGCCCGGACCCGGGCGCACCCGGGGCCCGAACTTCGCCTGAACCAGGGCCTCAGTAGCCGACCGCGTCCGCGGTCTCGAGTCGCACAACCGGTCCGAGGTCACGCAGCGCACGGTCCGAGGATGGTGAGCGGCGGTGCACGACGGCCGAGCCGTACGCCTCGACGTCGATGTGATACCGGTTTTCCTCGCGCTCCCACCGGGACTCGAGCTGATGCAACAGCATCCCGTCGGCCGAGGCGGCGCGGGTCTGGCGGGCGAGTTGCTCCCGGGCCTGGATCCGGGCCTGGTTCTGCAGTCGCGATAGGGACTCCAGCTCAGCCTGCGGGAAGGCCCAGGACGATGGGCCGAGAACTGTTCCCGGCCTTCCGCCAAATCCGACGGTCCACCGCACCATGCTCAGCACGACGGTCACCGGCAACCAACCACTACGCGCGAGCGAGGCGAAGTCCGAGCCATTCAGGGACGTGAGGAACGGCGTGCCCTCGACGGCGGTGTGTCGTTGCCGGACCGCCGTACCGATCACGGTGTGCTCATAGAGCCCCGCCGACAGCGTCGAACGCAGCGTGCGAACCCCCACCACGCCGGAGCCGCCCAGCTGCCGACACTCGACCTGCATCCGCCGCAGCGCTCGTTGCCGAGAACGGAGTTCCCCGTCGAAGTACCCGCGAATGGGCCACGGCGCCCACATGCCGCCGCCGAATGGAGCCGGACTCTGCAGGGTTGCCTGCTGGCGGTTCACCGCGAGCGTCGAGGTACCGAACGCCTGACCCACGGGCTCGTAATCGATCCCGCGCAATGCGGTGAGCTCGCGCGGGGACAGGTCACTAGTGAAGGTCTGTTGGCTGATC
>JALZBL010000344.1 GCA_030947395.1 Actinomycetota bacterium
TGGTCGGCGTGCTCATCCACGTCGTCGCTCAGCTGTTCTGACCGATCCGCGACGTGGGCGATCGCGGGTGGGTCATCCGCGCGGTTGCCAGTCGCCGCGGCGGGGGTGGTGGGGAGTCCACCGCTGAGCAGCAGGGTGAGCAGCGCGGCGGCCCACACCGTGCACGCGCCGAAGACGTGCAGGCCGACCACCAGGCTGGGCAGCTGGGTGAAGTACTGCACGAAGCCGATGAGGCCCTGGGCCAGTTCGACGGCGAGCAGCAGGACCGCGGCCCGTTGCCACCGGCGGGCCGCCCGTACCGCCCGCAGTAGCAGTACCAGGCCGACGGTCAGCCCGATCAGCACCATCACCGCGTCGGCGTGGACCTGGCTCACCGTCGCCGGATCGAGCCCGTTGCGATGCACCCGGCCGTCCTCGGCCGCGGCACCGGCGTGCGGCCCACTTCCGGTGACCGTGGTGCCGATCACCAGAACGACCGCGGTCACCGCGACCACGATCCGCGTCAGCCCTCGAGCGGTCGGGTTGCTGGCGGCGATGAAGGCGTTGGTTTCGGCGCCGCCCGCCGCAGCGTCGGACGGCCGCACACGCCACCACAGAAGCAGCGTGATCGCGATGATCACCATCGACAGCAGCAGGTGCAGCGACACCACCCACGGGTTCAGGTGGGTCAGCACGGAGATCCCCCCGACGACCGCCTGGGCGGGGATGCCGACGAAGGCGGCGACGGCCAGGCGCACGTGGCGGCGTTGCCGGATCGCAACGACCAAAGTGGCGACGGCGACCGCCACCAGTACGAACGTCAACGTGCGGTTGCCGAACTCGATCAGCCCGTGGGCGCCGGTTTCCCGGGTGCGCACGAGCGACCCTTCGGTGCACCGGGGCCAGGTCGGGCAGCCCAGGCCGGAGGCCGACAGCCGGACGGCGCCGCCGGTCACGACGATCACGATGTTGGCGAGAACCGATGCCGCCGCCAGCCGGGTGAGCACCAGGGGTCGGCGCAGCCAGTCGCCCCGGGGTTGGTGGCTCGGCACCGGGCTCATTCCCATCGGAACCAGCGGGTGGCCAGGGGCAGCGCGACGGCCGCCCAGACCAGCAGGGTCACCAGCGGCCGCACCGGCAGCAGCGACCCGTCCTGCAGAACCGCGTGCAGGCCGTCGGACAGTGCGGCCGACGGCAGGAACCGCAGCCCGTCCTGCAGGGCGGAGGGAAACCGGCTCAACGGCACCGCGATGCCGCCCAGGAAGAGCAGCACCAGCCACACCAGGTTGGCTGCGGCCAGCGTCACCTCGGCTCGCAGGGTCCCGGCGATCAGGAGGCCCAGGCCGCCGAAGGCCAGGGTGCCGGCGAGCACGAGCCCGGCCACCGACACCGGGTCACCGTGCGGGTGCCAGCCCAGCAGCAGTCCCAATCCAGCCACTAGGACGATCTGCAGCAGCTCCAGGCCGATGACGGCCAAGGCCTTGCCCAGCAAGAGGACGGCACGAGGTAAGGCCGTGGCCCCGAGGCGCTTGAGCACGCCGTACTTGCGCTCGAAGCCGGTGCCGATCGCCAGTCCGGTGAACGCCGCGCTCATCACCGACAAGGCGATGATGCTCGGCACCACGAAGTCGATGCGCCGCCCGGTGAGGGAATACAGGAACGGCAGGTTGAAGAAGACGAGCAGCAGCAGGGGAATGACGAGGGTCAGACCGACCTGTTCACCGTTGCGCAGTAGCAGCCGCAGCTCCATCCCGGCCTGCGCTGCGAGCATCCGCCGGGTCGGAGCCGGACCCGGATCCGGGGTCCAGCGCCCGGTGGCAACGCCGGTCATGCGCGGATCTCGTGGCCGGTGAGATCGAGGAAGACGTCCTCCAGGCTGCGGCGCGTCACCGAGATGTCGGTGACCAGGACGTCGCGCCGGGCGCACCACCCGGTGATCGCGGCGACGAGGGCGGGCGTGGCCGTCCCCTCGACGAGGTAGTGCCCGGCGCTGCTCTCACTAACCCGGGCGCCGGCCGGCAGGTCGGCGGTCAGGTCCTCGACATCGAGGCCCGGGGCGCAGGAGAAGCGCAGCTGGCCGTCGCCGGAGCCCTGCACCAGCTGCTGTGGCGTCCCCTGAGCGACGATGCGGCCGGCGTCGAGGACGACGACGGTATCGGCCAGCGTCTCCGCCTCCTGGAGATAGTGGGTGGTCAGCACCACGCTGACGCCGTCGCGGCGCAGATCGACGATGAGGTCCCAGGTGCTGCGGCGAGCCTGCGGGTCCATTCCCGCGGTGGGCTCGTCGAGGAACACCAACTCCGGGCGGCCGACCACCGCCGCGGCCAGCGACAACCGCTGCTTCTGCCCGCCTGAGAGCCGCTTCACCGGCGTCCGGGCGACCTCGCTGAGTCCGACCCGCTCCAGCAGAGTCCCCACGTCCTGGGGCCGCTGGGAGTAAGCGGCGAACAGCGCGAGCAGCTCGTCGGCCCGAGCCGCGGTGTAACCGCCGATGCCGTCCTGCAACATGACCCCGATCCGCGACCTCGCCTCGGCCGAGCCGGGCCGGTAGCCCAGCACCCGCACCGACCCCGCGTCCGGCTGCCGGTAACCCTCACAGATCTCGATGGTGGTGGTCTTGCCGGCTCCGTTGGGCCCCAGCACGGCGAGGATGCGACCGCGTGGGAGGGCCAGGCTCAGCCCGTCGACCGCAGTGTGCGCCCCGTAACGCTTGACGAGGTCGTGCACCTCGACGGCCGGTCCGCTCACCGCACGAGTGTATTGAGGCGCCCAGGTGC
>JALZBL010000062.1 GCA_030947395.1 Actinomycetota bacterium
GGGCGCGGCCGCGCACCGGGCAACGCTGGCCGGCAGCGCAATTCCGTCAACTGCCGTCCTCCTGTTCCCGGGCGCGGCGCCGGTCGGGTACGACACTGACCGGTTGGAGCCGGATCCGACCAGCGCGATCATCGACCTGGGCACGTCGGGGCCGGTCAACCTGACCACGCGGATCAGTGACCGGGGTGCGACCGCCGCGACCGAGGCCGCGACCAGCGCCATGCGCCGCTGTCTGTCGGCCCCGACGGTCGACCCCGGGTGCCCGCTGGACCCGGCCGGCTCCCGGTCGGTGCCGGGGACGCTGCGGGGCACCGTCACCAGCACGTCGGTGTCCCAGCCGCCGGCGCTCGTCGACGACGACCGGGACGGTCTGGTCGAGGTTCAGGGACGGTTCACGGTCCTCGGTTCCTGGCTGACGCTCGACTTCGATAACATCGCCGCGCGCCGCTCGGGGTCGACCTCGGTGTCGTTTCGCCTTCGCGTTTACGTCACCGGGGCCACCGCTGTGTCGTGGATGGGTCCGTGACCGGGCCGGGCAGGCGCCGACTCGTGGAGGCGGTGGCGGCCGGAGCCGTCTTCGTGCTCGGCGCAGGCACCGCCCCGGCCCTCGCCGCGCCCGGCCCGGCGGCCTACCCGGAGTACTGGTTCGACCAATGGGGCGTTTCGAGCCTATGGGCCAAGGGCATCCGCGGTGACGGCGTGACGGTGGCCATCCTGGACACCGGCGTCCAGGCCTCGGTCCGTCAACTGGCCGGCAAGGTGCTGCCCGGGGCCGACCTGACCGGGCTGGGTGGAGACGGGCGCACCGACCGCGCGCTCCAGTCGTTCTCGCACGGCACGGCGATGGCCTCGCTCATCGTCGCCGAGGGTGACCGCGGCTACGTGAACGGCGTGGCGCCGCACGCGCGCATCCTCCCGATCGCCGTGCCGCTGGACGAGACGCGGGTATCCCGCGGCCAGCACGACCAGACGCCGCGGGCCATCCGGTGGGCCGCGGACCACGGTGCGAAGGTGATCAGCATGTCGTTCGGTGCGGAGCGTCGACCGTCCATTTCCAGCACGCCGTGCCCGGTCGCCACCCAGGCGGCCGTGTTTCACGCCTTGGCCAAGGGGGCGATCGTGGTCGCGGCGTCGGGCAACGCCGGGGAGAAGGGCAGCCCGGTCGAGGAGCCGAGTGTGTGCCTCGGGGTGATCTCGGTTGGGGCGGTGAACCGGCGCGGAACCCGCCCTTCCTTCTCCTCCGTCCACCGCTACCTCACCGTCGCCGCACCGGGGGACGCGGTCACCTCGTTGAACCGGGACGGCGACGTCTTCGTCGGTTCCGGCACCTCGCAGGCCGCCGCCCTCACCTCGGGCGCGCTGGCCCTCATCTGGTCGGCCCACCCAGGCGAGTCCAACCGCCAGATCACCGCTCGGCTGATGGCCGGTCTGCACGACATCGGCCCGCGCGGACGCGACCGCGAGTTCGGGTTCGGCGTTGTCGACGCCGGCGCGTCGGTGCGTACTGCGCCGACCTCGAGCACCCCGAACCCGGTCTTCACCGGGGCCGACCCGTTCCTGCGGGCCCTGACGCCGCGGGCGCCGGCTCGGTTGACCCCGCCGCCTTCCGCCGCCACCGAAACACCGCCCGGGGAGTTCGATCGCGCGGCTCCGCCGGCCGCGTTCGAACCTCTCACGTTGACGGGGGGCGCCGTCGCGCTGGCCGGCTTGCTGGGCCTGATGCTGGTCGCCCTCACCGGACGGCGCCGGCCGAGCGCCCGCGCGGCGTCACCCGTTGCGACTTGACGGCGAACGTCACTCGCGGGCGCGGCGCCTAATCCCCCTTATGGAGCGGTCTTGCCGGTGGGGGCGCAGAGCGAGGTTTTCCGTCCGATCGACGGGGTACGAACCGCTGACACCCTCGGCGATGTCCTCGCCGGCCACCTCCGGACCCAGGAGCACGTGCGATGACCGATAACCCGTCCGGCGCACCGGACGCGAACGCCGGCGCCGAACCTCGAACGCCCGGGTCCGTGCCCTCGGGGTCCGAGCCGACCGGTCCGGGCGATCCCTTCGGCGGCTCCTCCGCCGGCGGTCCCCCGCCGCAACCCGGCGCGGCGCCACAGCCGGGGTACGGGCCCCCGCCCGGCTACCCGCCGCCGCCCGGGTACGGGCAAGCGCCCCCGCCCGGTTACGGGCAAGCGCCACCGCCCGGTTACGGGCAAGCGCCACCGCCCGGTTACGGGCAAGCGCCGCGAGCCGGTTACGGGCAACCGCCGCAACCGGGATACGGGCCCCCGCCGGGCTACTCTCCGCAGCCCGATTCCGCGCCGCCGGCCGGTTACGCCCCGACCAACTACGGATCGCCGGCGGGGTACGCCCCGACGTCCGACTACACCCAGGCGCCCCAGTACCCTGCGCCGGCCGGGCTGTCGCCGCCGAGCCGCTCTGGACCGTCGCGCGGACTTCTCGTCACTGCGGCAGCGGTGGTGGTCGCCCTGATCGCCGGAATCGTGATCTTCGCGGTGTCGCGGGGCTCCGGTTCCGGCCCCAAGGCGGACGACGTCGCCGTCGGCTACCTGCAGGCTTTGGCCGCCGGGGATGCCGACAAGGCGCTGTCCTACGGGTCGGCGACGCCGGATCGCACGTTCCTCACCAGCGACATCCTGAAGAAGCAGCAGGCGATCGCCAAGATCACCGCGGTGAACGTAGTGGGCTCTGAGAGCCGTGGTTCCGAGGCCCGGGTGAACATGAGCTACAACTTCGGCTCGCAGGCGGTGACCGACTACTACGCATTGACCAAGATCAAGGGGAAGTGGAAGCTGCAGAGCACCACGGCGTCGGCCAACGTCTCCTCGGGGCGGTCGATCCCCGGCCTGACCCTGTTCGGAACCAAGGTCGCCAGCGACACCGTCACCACGTTTCCGGGCCCGCTGCAGTGGGGATCATCCGATCCCAACTACGAGGTGAAACCGCTCGGCTCGGCCGACCGGTTCGCCACGTCGCCCGGCGACAGCAACTTCACCTCGTTGCAGTATCAGCTGTCTCAGGCCGGTACCAAGACGTTGTCGGACGCGTTCACGGCCAAGATTGCCGAGTGCCTCAAGATCAAGACCGCCTCAGCCCCCGGCTGCCCCCAGCGCAGTTTCGCCTTCAGCGCGGTGCCCAACTCCTTCGTCTGGAAGCTGGCCGGCACGGGAACCGACGGGATCACCTACCGGTCGTCGTACTCGGATCCCAAGAAGATCGACCTCAGCGGGCTCTTGCGGTTCACAGTGACCTACCAGTCCCGCAACTTCGATAACAAGATCGAGTCCAAGACCGACGACGTGACGTCCTTCGTCTCAGGGTCGGCGACGCTGGAGGGTGACACCGCGACGATCACCTTGAACTGAACCGCCCGCCCGGGCCAGGCCGCTCGAACCTGGCCCCGGCGAACCGGTCAGCCCGCTGAGGCAACCCGGGCGAATCGGTTGAGGCCGCTGATCACCGCGTGCAAGGAGGCTCCGACGATGGATTCACTCTTGCCGACTCCCCACAGCACCCGGTCGCCCACCTCGAGTTCGAGGTAGGCCGCGGCCTCGGCGTCGCCGCCCGAGGTGAGCGCGTGCTCGGCGTAGTCCAGCACCCGCACGTCGACGCCGCCGAGGCCGAGGTCGACCTCGCTCAACGCGGCACAGAACGCGTCGATCGGGCCGTTGCCCACGCCGCTGAGCCGATGATCGCGGCCGAAGGCGGACACGGTGGCCGTGATCCGTTCCACGCCGTCGCTGCTGGTCGTTGCCCACGCCCGGAGGGCGAAGGCGGCGTCGGCCAGGTACTCGTCGGCGAAGTAGCGGTACATCTGGGCGGCGTCCACCTCGCCTCCCTCGCCGTCGGTGTGCCGCTGGATCACCTGGCTGAATTCGATCTGCAACCGGCGGGGGAGGTCGAAGCTGTGCTCGCTCTTCATGATGTAGGCCACGCCGCCCTTGCCCGACTGGGAGTTGACCCGGATAACCGCCTCGTAGGTCCGCCCCACGTCCTTGGGATCGATCGGCAGGTAGGGCACCTGCCACGGCAGCTCGCCTACCGGCCGTCCGGCGTGGGCGGCGGCGCGGTCGAGGGCGTCGAAGCCCTTCTTGATCGCGTCCTGGTGCGATCCGGAGAAGGACGTGTAGACCAGATCCCCGGCGTAGGGGTGCCGCTCGTGGACGTCGATGCGGTTGCAGTACTCGGCGGTGCGCCGGATCTCGTCGATGTCGCTGAAGTCGATCATCGGGTCGACGCCTTGGCTGTAGAGGTTCAGCCCGAGCGTCACCAGGTCGACGTTGCCGGAACGCTCGCCGTTGCCGAACAGGCAGCCCTCCACCCGGTCCGCTCCGGCCAGGACGGCCAGCTCGGAGTCGGCCACCGCCGTCCCACGATCGTTGTGGGTGTGCACGCTGAGCGCGACGTGCTCGCGGTGGGGCAGGTGGCGGCTCATCCACTCGATCTGGTCGGCGTAGACGTTCGGCGTACTTCGCTCGACCGTGCAGGGCAGGTTGATGATGACCTCGCGCCCCGCCTCGGGTTGCCAGACGTCCATCACCGCGGAGGTGATTTCCAAGGAGAAGTCCAGCTCGGTGTCCATGAAGATCTCCGGCGAGTATTCGTAGCCGAAGTCGCAGCCGCCGAGGTGGATCTCGGCTGCCTTCATGACCGCGCGGGTGCCGTCGACGGCCACCGCCCGGCACTGCGCCCGGCCGTCGCCGTCGAAGCCGAACACCGTCTTGCGGAATACCGGCGCGGCGGCGTTGTACAGGTGGATATTCGCCCGGCGCGCGCCGGCCAGGCTCTGGGCGGTGCGGTCGATCAGGTCCTCGCGGGCCTGGGTGAGGACGGAGATGATCACATCGTCGGGCACCCGGTCGGTGTCGATCAACTCGCGGACGAAGTCGAAGTCGGTCTGGCTGGCCGCCGGGAAGCCGACCTCGATCTCCTTGTAACCCATCCGCACGAGCAGGTCGAACATGGCCCGCTTGCGCACCGGGTTCATCGGGTCGATCAGTGACTGGTTGCCGTCGCGCAGATCGGTGGCCAGCCAGCGCGGGGCGTGGGTAATGGAACGGGTCGGCCACTGCCGGTCGGGCAGTTCCACTGGAGGGAATCGCGAGTAGCGGTGCCGCGGCATGGCCGACGGGGTGGCAATGATGCTGTGACGGTCCGACATGGGGGTGGCTCCTAGCGGGTGATGCTGGCGACGACGACCAGATCGCGACCGAACGGATCGATCGGAGCGGATCGGGAACCGGTCGGCGCGGCGAACCACCCGCGACGAGGAAGCCGACCGGTGTCTACCGGACCTCGTCGCGGCGGCCGAGAAGCAGCAGCCCGCGCATGATGGGTCGAGGCTAGCGCAGCCGACATTGTCCCGTCAGCCCGTCAGCCCGTCAGCCCGTCAGCCCGTCAGCCCGTGCCTCCGAAGGCGTCCGGTGGGGCGGTCGCTGCGGTCGCTCCCCACCATCGGGTCCGGGGACCGATCGGCCGGCCGGGGTAACCTGCGGGCAATCGGAGTCCGGCCCGGGTGCAGGGGAGTCGCAATGGCGCGAGCAGTGCAGAACTTCGTCAATGGTGAACTGGTGGAAGCCGTCGGCGGCCAACGGGCCGACTTGGTCGATCCCTCCACCGGCGAAGTGTTCGCCTCGGCCCCGGTGTCCGCCCGGGAGGACGTCGACCGGGCCTACGCCGCGGCCGCGGACGCCTTCGAGCGCTGGCGCGACACCACACCGGCCGCGCGGCAGCGCGCGCTGCTCAAGTTCGCCGACGCCGTCGAGGCCCGCGCGGACGAGGTGGTCGCTGCGGAGACGGAGAACACCGGCAAACCGGTCCAGCTCACCCTGGACGAGGAGATCCCACCCATGCTCGACCAGTTGCGCTTCTTCGCCGGCGCGGCCCGCTTGCTGGAGGGAAAGAGTGCCGGTGAGTACTTGCCCGGCCACACGTCCTACGTGCGGCGCGAGCCGGTCGGCGTGGTCGGGCAGGTCGCGCCGTGGAATTACCCGATGATGATGGCGGTCTGGAAGTTCGCGCCCGCCCTGGCGGCCGGCAACACGGTGGTGCTCAAGCCGAGCGACACCACCCCGGTCTCCTCGGTGCTGCTGGCCGAGATCGCGGCCGAGTTCTTCCCGCCCGGCGTGTTCAACGTGGTGTGCGGCGATCGCGACACCGGCCGCGCCGTCGTGTCGCACCCGACCCCGGCCATGGTCTCGATCACCGGTTCCACACGCGCCGGCATCGAGGTGGCCCGGGCCGCCGCCGTGGACGTGAAGCGGGTGCACCTCGAACTCGGCGGTAAGGCTCCGGTGATCGTGTTCGACGACGCGGACATCGAGAGCACGGCCGAAGCCATCGCCGTGGCCGGTTACTTCAACGCCGGCCAGGACTGCACCGCGGCCACCCGCGTGCTCGTCGCGCCGCGCATCGCCGGCGACCTCGCCGACGCACTGGCCGAGCAGGCGCGCGGCACCCACACCGGGCCGCCGTCGGACACCGAGGCCCTCTACGGCCCGCTGAACAACGCCAACCAGCTTTCCCACGTCGGCGGCCTGCTCTCGCGCCTGCCCGACCACGCCAAGGTGCTGGCCGGTGGAGAGCAGGTCGGGCAGCGCGGTTACTTCTGGTCGCCCACCGTCGTATCGGATCTGCACCAGGACGACGAAGCCATCCAGTCCGAGATCTTTGGCCCGGTGATCACCGTGCAGCAGTTCAGCGACGAGGACGAAGCGGTCCGCTGGGCCAACGGGGTGGAGTACGGGCTCGCCTCCTCGGTGTGGACGAGGGACCACGGTCGAGCCATGCGGGTCTCGCGCCGGCTGGACTTCGGCTGCGTCTGGGTGAACACCCACATCCCGCTGGTCGCCGAGATGCCGCACGGCGGGTTCAAGCACTCCGGTTACGGCAAGGACCTGTCCATGTACGGACTGGAGGACTACACCCGGGTCAAGCACGTCATGCACAACCTCGACTACTGACGATGGATGCTCGCGGGAAGAGCTCGACCCACCGAGTGGTAGCCGAGATCGTGGGCAACGTCGGCGAAGTGCTGGTCGAGGTCGGTCACGAGGTCGCGCCCACCGATCCTCTGGTCGTGCTGGAGTCGATGAAGATGGAGATCCCGGTGCTGGCCGAGGTGGCCGGAGTGGTCTACGAGATCATGGTCACGACCGGTGATGTCGTCCAGGAGGGCGACACCATCGCCGTCATCGATGCCACCGATTGATCCGGCTCGCTTCACCGCCGGTCGAACCGCCCGCCTGAGCACGAATCCGCCAACCAAGTAGGAGCCACGCCATGAGTGCCACCGCCCTGTCCTCGCGCCGATCGGTCCTGGCCGATCTCCTGCCCGCGACGTTGACCCGCGACGTTGGGCTCGTCGCCGGCGGAGCGGGTCTGACCGGCCTCGCGGCCCAGGTCTCGGTGCACACGTCGCTGTCGCCGGTTCCGTTCACGCTGCAGACCCTGGCCGTGCTGGTGACCGGGGCGGCCTTGGGCACCGTGCGCGGACTGCTGTCGATGACGCTGTACCTGCTGGCCGGGATCGCCGGGATCCCCTGGTTCGCCGGGCACAGTCACGGTTGGGGTGGCCCGTCGTTCGGCTACATCCTCGGCTTTC
>JALZBL010000063.1 GCA_030947395.1 Actinomycetota bacterium
GGGGAACACCGCATGACCAGCCTCAAGAAGGGCGCCCGGATAACCGGGGCCGCCCGAAACAAGCTCACCGCGGACGTCAGCAAGAAGTACGTCAAGGGCAGCAGCATCCGGGAACTGGCCGAGGAGCAGGGACGCTCCTACGGGTTCGTGCACCGGCTGCTGGCCGAATCCGGCGTCGAGCTGCGTGGCCGCGGGGGAGCCACCCGCAGGAAGAAGGGCTGACCGCGCTCGAGTCAGCGATGACGGCGTTCGGTCGCGGTCGAGAGTGATCTGGCAAGGGTCACCCTCGACCGGCCCGATCGGCTCACTGCCCGGATCCCGCTGACGAGACTGCGGCCGGCGCGTCGATCGCGCAACGTCAGCCCGCCTTCGCCTGGCCGGCTGACCAGAGCTGATCAGTGTCGCCGCGGCACCAGGCTCACCCGCGCCGCGCCGCATCGGCGATTGCGTAGGCTGGCGGGTCGGCCCGGGGGTGTGAGCCCGTGGGCGGCGCGACGCTCGCTCGAGTACGCGCGAGTGGGCGAGCCGGAGGTTGACGATGAGCGCTTGGGCGAAGAGCGGTACCGGCGCGCCCGAACCGCGCCGTGATCCGCGTCGCGTTGGCGAGCGCAGCGACTTCGGCCGGCAGGGATCGACACCGTGAGTGCACCGGGTGCTGGCGGCATGTGGCGCACGATGCACTCCTTCCGCACCGACCGTTCCGTGCTCGATCGGGGGCTGGCCAAGGGGACCGCGCGCCGCGTGCTCGCGTTCGCCCGGCCGTACCGGACCCAGCTGGCCTTGTTCCTGGCGCTGATCACCGTCGCCGCGGTCATCGCCGTGGCCACCCCGGTGTTGGCCGGCCGGGTCGTCAACACCATTACCTCGCACGGGCGGGTCCGGACGGTCGTGTTGATCGCGCTGGTCATCGCCGGCCTAGCCGTCCTCGACGCCGGGCTGTCCTTCGCGCAGCGCTGGTACTCGGCCCGCATCGGTGAGGGCCTCATCTACGACCTGCGCACCGCGGTGTTCGACCACGTCCAGCGAATGCCGCTGGCCTTCTTCACCCGCACCCAGACCGGAGCCCTCGTCAGCCGGCTCAACAGCGACGTGCTCGGCGCTCAGCAGGCGTTCACCTCGACCCTGTCCGGCGTGGTGTCGAATGTGGTTGGGCTGATCATCACCGCCGGGGTGATGTTCTCCCTGTCCTGGCAGATCACCGCGTTGTCGCTGGTGCTGCTGCCGGTCTTCGTGTTGCCGGCCCGACGGATCGGCGCCAGGCTGCAGGCCATCACCCGCGAGTCCTACAACCTGAACGCTTCGATGAACTCCACCATGACCGAACGCTTCAACGTCTCCGGGGCGCTGCTGGTCAAACTCTTCGGCCACCCGGACACCGAGGACGCGTCGTTTCGCGGCCGGGCCGGGCGGGTGCGCGATATCGGCGTGACGTCGGCGATCTACGGTCGGGCGTTCTTCGTCGCGCTGAGCCTGGTGGCCAGTCTGGCCCAGGCGTTGGTCTACGGTCTGGGCGGGTATTACGCGCTCACCGGCCGGCTGGATACGGGCACGGTGGTGACCCTGGCCCTGCTGCTGAGCCGCCTCTACGGCCCGTTGACCGCCCTGTCCAACGTCCGGGTCGACGTCATGAGCGCCCTGGTCAGTTTCGACCGGGTCTTCGAGGTCCTCGACCTTCAGCCGATGGTCGCCGACCGTCCCGACGCGTTCGAGCTGACCGACGACGCTCGCAGCATCGAGTTCCGTGACGTGCACTTCTCCTACCCCACCGCGGCCGAGGTGTCGCTGGCCTCGCTGGAGGACGTCGCCCGGCTGGAGACGACCACCTCGCAGGAGGTGTTGCACGGCATCAGTTTCCGAGCCGAGCCGGGGGAAATGGTGGCCCTGGTCGGCCCGTCCGGCGCCGGCAAGACCACGATCAGCCAGCTCGTCCCACGCATCTACGACGTGCGCTCCGGAGTGGTACTGATCGGCGGCGTCGACGTCCGCGCCGTCACCCAGCAATCGCTGCGCGACCGCATCGGCGTGGTCAGCCAGGACGCCCACATGTTCCACGACACCATCGAGGCCAACCTGCGTTACGGGCGGCCGGAGGCCACCGACGCCCAGTTGTGGCGGGCCATGGACGACGCGCAGATCGGCGCGCTCGTGCGCACCCTGCCCGACGGGCTGCTAACCGTGGTGGGCGACCGGGGTTACCGCCTGTCCGGCGGGGAGAAACAACGCCTGGCCATCGCCCGGCTGTTGCTGAAGTCCCCGCACCTGGTGATCCTCGACGAGGCCACGGCGCACCTGGACAGCGAGAGCGAGGCCGCGGTTCAGCTGGCGCTGGCCGGCGCGCTGGCCGGGCGCACCTCGTTGGTGATCGCCCACCGCCTCTCGACCATCCTCGACGCCGACCGCATCATCGTGGTCGACGGCGGGCGGGTCGTGGACAGTGGCCCGCACGCCGAACTGCTGGCCCGCGGCGGCCTGTACGCCGAGCTCTACCGGACCCAGTTCGAGCGGCAGGGTCACATCCCGGCGGCCACCGGCCGGTGACGCAGCGACACGTCGGCCGGACCGGCCAGCAACGCCGAGAAGGCGACCTCGGCCGCACCTAGGAGGGACGCATCCGGACCTAGGCCGGTCACCCGGATCTCCACGTCCTCCGGGGGAGCGGCGTGCATGTGGGCGTCGAACGCGGCTCGGATGAGATCGTGGTGGTGTTCGGCCAGGGTGGCCAGGAACCCACCGATTACGATCACCGCGGGGTTGAGCACGTTGGCCAGGCTGGCCAGCCCGCGACCCAGCCAGGCGCTGACGTGCTCCACCGCCTCGATGGCCAGCGGATCGCCGGCGGCGGCGGCGGCCACCACCAGCGATATCCCGTCCAGCCCGACCGGCTCGCTGCGCCCGGCGCGGCGCAGGATCGCCCTTTCCCCGACGAAGGTCTCGAAGCAGCCGCGGTTGCCGCAATGACACCGGGGGCCGGTCGGATCGAGGGTGATGTGCCCGATCTCGCCGGCCAGCCCGCTCGCCCCGTGCAGAGGCAGACCGTCGCTGATCACCCCACCACCGACCCCGACCCGGCCTTGGATGAAGAGCACGTCGTTCACCCCGCGGGCGGCGCCGCGCAGGTGCTCGGCCAGTGCGCCCAGGTCGGCATCGTTGGCGGTGGTGATCGGCAGGTCGGTCGGCAACGTCCGCGCGATCAGTTCGGCCAGGGCCACATCGTGCCAGTCCAGGTTGGGCGCGACGAGCACCCGGCCGTCCGCTCGGCGAACGGTTCCGGGCACACTCACGCCGATCCCCACCGGCCACGCCGCCACCGGGAGCTCGCCGCGCAGGGACTCATACGCCGCGCAGAGCTCGGTCACGACCTGGTGGGGCCCGGGGGCTCGGGGCGGGATGGGCGACGAGCGCCGGGCCAGCACGCGGCCACCGAGCCCCACCGCCGCGACGGTGTACTGGCGCACGTCGATGTCCATGGCCAGCGCGTAGGGACCGTCACTCGGGCGCGGGCCGACCACGTACGACGGCCGGCCCGCGCCGGTGCGCGTGTCGGGAGCGTGCTCGCACACCAGCCCCTGCAGGGTCAGCTCGGCCACGAGCGCCCCGATGGTGCTGCGGTTGAGGTCCAATCGTTGGGTCAGTTCGGCTCGCGACATCTCACCGTGGTGGTGCACCTCGGCGAGCAGTACCTGCAGGTTGTGCCGCCGGACCGCGTCCGGTCTCGTGGCGGCGCGCTGGATCACGCGGGGAGTCGCTCAGGTGCCGGAACGCCGCTGCGCCAGAGCGTCGACCGCGGCCGCCAGCAGCAGCACCAGGCCGGTGATGACGTACTGCACCGCCGCCCCGTTGGTGCCCTTGACCAGGTCCGACATGCCGTTGTAGATGACTTCGACGACCAGGCCACCGATGATCGCGTCGACGATCCGGCCCTTGCCGCCGAACAAACTCGTCCCGCCGATCACGGCCGCCCCGACGGCCAGCAGCAACGTGTTCCCGCCGTAGTTGTCGACGCTCACCGACTTGACGTTCGAGGCAATCATGATGCCGCCGATCGCGGCCATGAAGGAGTTGATGACGAAGACCGAGACGCGGATCCGGTCGACCGGGATGCCGGCGCGACGGGCCGCTTCCTCGTTGCCGCCGACCGCGTACACGTGCCGCCCGTAGCGGGTACGGCTCAGGACAAACGTCCCCAGTACGAGGAAGAACACCACGATCGGGATCACCCACGGCACGCCGGCGAGCGTCACCGGCGGCACCTTGACCAGCTTGCCGTTGACGTTGGCAAACGTGCCGGTGGTGTTCTTGTTCAGCGACCGGTCGAGGTTCAGCACGTACACCAGGCCGAACACCAGGACGGCTACGGCGGCGATCTTGATCGCGATGACCGCCGTCGGCTCGGCGGACAGGCCGGCCCGGGCCCGGCCCACCATGTGCGAGATCTTCACCGCGGCGTAGAGGGCCACGCAGAGGGCGGCGAAGACCCAACCCGCCCACAGCGGCATCTGGTTGTTGACCAGGCCGTTGACCAGCCCGTCGGTGATGCTGACGTTGCCCTGCTGGCCCTTGCCGTTGTTCAGGATGTAGAGGGCCACACCCTGGAACGCGAGGAAGAAAGCCAGGGTGACCACGAACGACGGGATGCGCAGCTTGGCCCGCATCAGACCGATGACTACGCCGATGACCAGCCCGGTGAGCAGTGCCAGCCCGATCGACACCGGCCAGGGCGCGTTGTAGCCGACCATGACCCGGACCATCACCGCGGCGCAGACTCCGGCCGCGTAGCCCGCCGACAGGTCGATCTCGCCGAGGAGAAGCACGAAGACCAGGCCCATGGCGATGAAGATCGGCCCGGAGCCCTCGGTCAGCAGCACCGCGGTGTTGAACAGTCCGCCGAAGGAGGAGTCCAGCAATCGGAACAGGATCAACAGGACGACGAGGCCGGTGATGGCGGGCAGTGAACCCATGTCGCCGCCGCGGAGCCGGGCGACATAGTTGCGCGCGTAGTCCGACACCGTGGTGCCGGTGGGCGCGTTGGTGGACGCCGCGACCCCCGCGTCGTCGACCGCCGCCGGCAGCTCGTCCATTGCGTCGGCGCTGGTGGTGGTCTCCGAGGTGCTCATGCGCTCGCTCCCGCCGTGGCGTGCGATGCGGCCGCGACGCCTTTCGCGCGGCCGGTGGTGATGAGCTCGACGAGCTGGGTCTGGTTGACCGTGTCACGGTCGACGATGGCCGCCATCTGCCCCAGGTACAACGCCGCGATCCGGTCGGCGACCTGGAGCACGTCGAGCATGTTGTGTGAGATGAGTACGACCGCTAGGCCGCGGTCGGCGAGGCGGCGGACCAGTTGGAGGACCTGGTCGGTCTGGGCTACGCCGAGCGCCGCGGTCGGCTCGTCGAGAATGACCAGCTTGGAGTTCCAGAGCACCGCCTTGGCGATGGCCACCGTCTGGCGCTGGCCACCGGACAGGCTCGACACGCGCTGGCGCACCGACTTGACCGTGCGTACCGACAGTGACGCGAGGGTCTCTCCGGCCGCCTTCTCCATGGAGTTTTCGTTGAGCGTCCGGCCCCCGGTGATGGTTTCGCGGCCCAGGAACATGTTCTGGACGATGTCGAGGTTTTCGCACAGGGCCAGGTCCTGGTACACGATCTCGATGCCCAACGCCGCGGAGTCCCGGGGCGTCCGCACCGACACCGGTCGCCCGTCGAAGAGGTACTCGCCCCGGTCGATCGTGTACGTCCCACCGATGCACTTGACCAACGTGGACTTACCGGCGCCGTTGTCCCCGACCAGTGCCGTCACCTGACCGGCGCGGGCGTCGAAGTCGACCCCCCGCAGGACCTGCACGGGGCCGAAGTGCTTGTCGATGTTGTGCAGCTGCAGCAACGGTTCGTCACTCACCGTGGGTCACCTTCTCTGCCCCCGGGGGCTCTGGGATGAAAGCGGTACCCGCTGGCCGGTCGACGGCCGAGCGGGCGGCCGGGTCGGGCGGGCGGCCGGGTCGGGCGGGCGGCCGGTTCGAGACCGGCCGCCCACCCGCGCGCTCCCTGGCTACTTGACGCCAGCCTTGGTGCACAAGGCGGCGTACTTGCCGGTGCAGGTCTGGCTCTTCGCGGTGTACCCGTCGTTGATCGGGGTGGCCACGTTGGCCTTGGTGATCGCGGTCGGGGTGGCCAGGATCGACGGAACGTCCTTGCCCGTCTTGGGATCCTTGGTAGTGCCGTTGGTCTTCGGCACCTCGCCGTTGACCAGCATCGCCGCAGCGTCGACGGCCGGCACCGCTTCCTCGGTCGAGGGCTTGTAGATGGTGAAGCACTGGTCGCCGTCCATGATGTGCTGCAGACCCTCGGGCGAGGCGTCCTGTCCGGCCACGGCCACCTTGCCGTTGAGGCGCAGGTTGCTCAGGCTGGAAATGACCGCCCCGGCCATCGTGTCATTGGCGACCATCACGGCCTTGATGTCGTTGCTCTTGCGGATGAAGCTGTTGAACACGGTGCTGGCGACCTTGGCGTTCCACTGGCCGGTCTGGTCGCCGACCTTCTTCCATCCCGGCTGCTTGCTGAGCACGCTGTCGTAGCCGTTCTTGAACAGGGTGGCGTTGTTGTCGGTCGGGGCGCCATTGATGTCGACGTACTTCACTGCGCTCTGGCCCTTGACCTGAGAGCACTCGGTCAGGGTCTTGCCCTGGACCTCGCCGACCTTGGTGTTGTCGAAGGACACGTAGAGCGCGGCGCCGCCGCCTGGGGTCAGCCGGTCGTAGTCGATCACCGTGACGTTGTTCTTGGTGGCCTCCTGCTCGATCGTCGCGCCCGACGCGGGGTCGAGGTTGACCAGCATGAGCACCTTGATGCCGCTGGCCTCCATCTTCTCGGCGATCGTCTTCTGCTTGGCCGCAGAGTTGTTGCCGTTCTGGATGTCGCAGTTCAGCTTGACCTTCGCACACTCGGCCTTGAGCGCCGTCGGGTCGGCCGCGACCCACCGGTTCGAGGACTGCGTGTCCGGCAAGATGATGCCGACCTTCGCCCCCTTGCCGTCGAGCCCGCCGGCGGCGGCGGAGGAGCTGCTGGCCGCCGAGGTGGCCGCCGAGGTCGAGCCGGCCGCGGTTCCCGCGCTGGAGCTGCCGCCGCTGTTCTTGCTCGAACTACAGCCGGCGAGGGCGGTAGTCCCGACCGCCGCGACCGCGACGACCGTCTTGATGCCTACACGCATACTTGTGTCCTCTCTCGTGGTTCATCGCCGCCGGCCGGAATGAGCGCCGGGACCGGCCGCGAAAATGTTGTCGACGGGAACATATGCCAGTCGGCCGCATTTCGGAAAGGTGTCCGGGCCGTGACGAAACCAAGTCGTTACCTGGCTCACCTTGCCCATTCGGCCCCCAGGGCCGTCGCTTGCGCAAGGTTGGATGATCGCCGCAAGAGATCCGCAAGTACGGTATGAATCTACGTAACGGAGCGGCAGTTTGACGCATATTTCTCGCAGCACCTTGTGAGGCCTGCAGCCGACGGCTTAGGATCACTTCACCTTCGGTCGGGCCGCCGAGCATCGGCCGGCGCCCGGAGCCCCGAGAGAAGCGAGGCTGGGAATGTCACCCAGCAGCAC
>JALZBL010000345.1 GCA_030947395.1 Actinomycetota bacterium
CCTGCAGGCGGCCGTGTCCGGCGCCCACGCCGGCCCACTGCCCGGCACTCAGGCCCAGCTCCACATCGGCTCGCGGCCAGCGCACGCCGCCGCTGAGGTAGGGCATCAGCACCGCTGCCCTACCACGGGTGCGAGCGGCCAGCCGGCGCAGGTCGCCGTCGGTGACCCGTGGCGGCGGCCGCACGGCCACGACGTCCACGGCATCGAGCAGCGCACCCACCGCGGTGAGCCAGCCCGAACCCGGCGCGGGGACCACAGCCAGGCGGGACAGGTCGATGCCGTACTCGAGTGCGGCCTCGGCGCTGATCGACGGCAGGCCGACCAGCGCACACCAGGCACCCTCGGCCGACGGGCCGCCGAGCAGGGCCAGCAGCAGCGAGACCGAGTCACCGACGGCGACCGTGCTACCCCGGCGCAGCCCGTTCGGCAGCACTGGGCGCAAGGCGGCCACCACCGGCAACGGAGGTACCGCCCGGCGGCCCAGCGCATCGACTGGACGGACCAGATCCACCGCCGCCACCGTGCCGGAATCGAGCACCGAAGGCCGCCGCCCCCGTGGATACGCTGGGCTGGCGTCGTCGAGGTTCAGCGCCGCCGTCATGGCAATTATCTTCGAACAGGTGTTCGAATCCTGTCAACCCGTCCCGGCGTGTCGGGTAGCCGCCAGGGCGAGGTCGCCTCAGCGCCCGGTCGAGGCCAGCCAGGCGAGACGTCCCCTAGTACGGAATGACTAGTACGGAATGACCACGTTCGCGTAGACGGGATTGTGATCAGAGGCCATCGGGCCGACGAACTTGCCGTGCGACAGAGACAGGATGAGCCGCCACGAGTAGACCGCCACTCCGGGCGAGACGAACACGTAGTCGATGCTCTGCCAGTACGCCGGGGGAGTTCGCAAGTACTGGTTGGCACTGTCGTAGCGCTCGTTCGAGCGGGCCAGGGCGACTTGGCGGGTGTCGGCGACGTGCGCGGCCCGCATGGCGATGCCGGGGCCGTCGAACGCGTGAATGGCGCGGGCGGTATCGCTGTTGAAGTCACCGGCGTAGACCACCGGCACCCGCGCGGCCGCGGCGAGAGACTGCGCCTGGCGCACCATGCTCGCTGTCTCGGCCTGGCGGCGCGCGTCGTTGGCCGCTCCGGCGCCGACCGCCAGGTGCGGGGCCACGAAGAGGAACCGTGCTCCGGTCGAGCGTTGCTGCAGGATCTGGTAGGCGGCCCAGTGCGCGCCGATGGCCCAGTGACCGCCCTGACCGACCGTTCGGTAGGCCGACGTCCGGTACAGGATGTAGTTGCTCGTGCGGAAGTAGTACGGCTCGCTGGGTGGGATCTCGGTGCGGGCCAGCGCATAAGTGCCACCGAGCGCGGCGCTCAGCGAATCGATCTGACGAGGACCGCGGACCGCGCCGACCCACGAGGCCCCCTCCTGGATGCTCACCACGTCCGCGTTGCTGCCCGTGATCAATCGGGCGGCGACGATGCGTCGCAACGACCAGGCCGCGATGCGTTGGCCGCCCTCAATGGTCCCGTCCAGCGCCGCATGCAGGATGTTGTACGTCATGACCCGCACCGGTTGCCCGCGCGACTCGGCCACCGCATGGACGAGGGCGGAGTAGTACGACCCGGTGGCGCCGTTGAATGCACGTATCCGGAAGTAGTACGTCGCGCCCTTGGCCAGGCGGTACGGCGTGAACTGGTGGCCGCTGCCGCGAACGGTGTAGTTGCGGCGCTGCCCGGTCATGGCCGCATTCGTGGCCTGCGCGATGCCGAAACCGGTTGCCGTGGCGCTGCTCCACGTCAGGAACGTCCCGGCGGCCGAACTGAAGGCGCGCACGTTCGTGGGCGTGGCCGGACGCAAGCTGACCGAACCAATCGGGTCGGAAAACCTCTGCGCCGTTCCGTTCAACGCCGCGACCCGGAAGTAGTAGAGGGCAGTGGTGTAGCGCAGTCCGGTCACGCTGAGTACCGGGCTGGCGGCCGTTGCCGTCCGGCGCGCCGATGACGTACGGCCGGCGCGGATGTTCGCGACGTAGACGTCACTCTTGGCCGTAGAGACGTACAGGCGGTAGGCCCGCGCGTACGCCGCCGACCGGGCCGTGACCGTGAAGGACGACGCGGACACGGCGGTGACGCGCACGGCGGTGGGCGGGGCCGGTGTTGGCGTGGCGGCCAGGGCCGGCGGCAACCCGAGCAGGCAGAGCAGACCGGCGAGGACCGCCACCCCACGGCCGAGCCGTCGCCGCCCACCGGTCCCCGGCGCGGGCGTCATGAGCCGACGGCGGTTGCGGCCGCCCGGTCGGTCGGGAAGATGCAGACAGGGCGAGGCAGGTACACGCGGGGAGCTCCACTTCGGTGCGGGTGCCCGCCCTGGTGGGCGGCGGGTGTGTGGTAGACCGACCTGCCGGGTCCCCCGCAACATCGAACACGTCGCGCCGAAGGACAGGATTGCCGCCGCCGCCGGTCCGCGCAAGTCGAGCATCGTCGGGGCGCCGCCTCAAGCCTGTTCGCGCGAGCACCACCAGGTGGTTCGGCCACCAACAACGCCTTGCTCCATCGGCGCGCCGCAGCGCGGGCACACACCGCCCTTGACCCGGGCCAGGATCACCTGGCCGGTGTGTACGCCACCTTGGGCGATCGCTGCCGTGAGGGATCGGCGCAAGGCCCGGTGCAGCCGGGCGACCTGGTTCGGCCTCAACTGATCGACCCGCACGGCCGGGCTGATCCGGGCCAGCCAATAGAGG
>JALZBL010000064.1 GCA_030947395.1 Actinomycetota bacterium
TCACTGGGCTGCGCGGGGTTATTACTGGGCTGCGCGGGGTTATTACTGGGCTGAACGGGCCCGGCGCTGCGTTGCGCCGAGCCGGGAGGGGTGGGACCGGTCATCGGGAGTACTCCTGATCGTCGGGGCCGGGGGCGGTCAGCCGGCCCAGCGAGGCCAGCGGAACGGGAAGCCAGGCCGGCCGGTTTCGCGCCTCGTAGACCGCTTCGTACACCGCCTTGTCGGCCTCGAAGGCTCGCAGCAGCACCGCCGATGCGCGGGGGTCGGCGCCGCTCACGTGGGTGTAGCCGAGGCAGAACGCGTCGCGGTTGCGGGCCGACCACTCGGTGGCCCGGTAGGCCCGCTGGCTCGTCGTGCCGGAATCGATCACCTGGTGGTTGGCCGCGTAGTCGAACGAGCGCATCATGCCGGCCACGTCGCGCAGCGGCGAATCCGGCGCGCGGCGCTCGTCGATCGATTTGACCGGCTCGCCCTCGAAGTCGAGAAGGACCCAGCCCTGCACGGTCCGCATCACCTGGCCCAGATGCAGATCGCCGTGGATGCGCTGGGCCGGCATCCCCTCCAGCGCCGCGAACGCCGCATACGTCGCGGCCAGCCGGTCGGCGACGTCATTCAGTTGCGGGACCAGGCCACGGGCGCTGTCCAGACGGGACACCATGGTGTCCGCCCGCCGGCGCAGGTCCGAGCGATCCAGCGGCACCACGCCGAACTCAGCGCCCAGATCGGCGTGCACCTGCGCGGTGGCCTCGCCCAGCCGAAACGCCTCGCCGGCGAAGTCACCGCCGGCCTCCTCGGCGTGCAGGTCGGCCTCGGCCATCAGGTCGCGGACGCTGATCTTGGCGAGTTCCCAGCCGTCGGTCGCGCTGCTCAGGAACTCCTGCAGCATGGCCAGGCTGAACGCTGCTCCGTCAATCCCGTCGGCGGTGACGTAGCCGAGCAGCGTGGCCACGTTGCGGGCACCGCGTCGGCCCAGCGCCTGATGGATCTCGATATCGGGGTTGAGACCGGCCTCCAGGCGGCGGAACAGTTTCAGGATGGCCGAGTCGCCGAAGACCGCCGAGGTGTTCGACTGCTCACCGGCGAGGACCCGGCTCGGCGACCCGAGCGGTACCGCATCGGGGTCGGCGCTGAGGTGGAAGCGCACCGGCCCGACCTCGGCCTGCTCGTGAATGCCCTGCAACCACAGCTGGGTCAACGACTTGTCGTAGAGCGCGTCGTAGATGTGGTGGACCGATCCGTTGGCGCCTACCTCGCCGACCTGGGCGTGCGCCAGCCCGACATCGGGACGGTCCAACACGCCGAGTGGAACCTGGTAGGTCTCGCTCGCGCCGTCGGCGTAGGCCACCTCGGCCAGCCACAGCTCGACACTGGACTGCTCGGGTCCGAAGCGGGCCAGCAGCCGGGGGTGCACCGCGGCGATCTCGCGCGCCTTGCCGGCGAACCAGCGTTGTCCGGGCAACCAGTCGCGCAACATGCCGGCCGCCGTCTCGTTGTCCAGGACGCTGGCCGGGCGGTCGGCTTCCCCGGATGCCTTCATCACGCGCCGGCCCTCGATTCGGTCAGGAAGTCCACCGAGCTCGCCTCCGGCACGACCTGGCGGACCTGTTGGGTCGGGCGCGGAATGCGCAGCCAGTAGAAGCCGTGGCCGCTCAACGTGAGCAGGTAGGGCAATTCGCCGATGGCCGGGAACCGCGTGCCGCCGATCAGCTCGATCGGCTCGGCGCTCTCCCAGTCGCGCAGGTCCAGCTCAACCGGTTGTG
Source organism: Actinomycetota bacterium (assembly GCA_030947395.1). Taxonomy (GTDB): domain Bacteria; phylum Actinomycetota; class Actinomycetes; order Mycobacteriales; family Jatrophihabitantaceae; genus JALZBL01. The sequence continues at coordinate 1,761 of JALZBL010000064.1, forward strand.
GAAACCGGGACAGGTTGTTCACGCACAGCACGATGTCGTCGCCGAACTCGCGGACGAAGGAGAACACGCTGGGGTTGCTGCCGCCGAGGTCGTGAAAGGATCCGAGACCGAACGCCGGGTTCTGCTTGCGCACCTGGATCATGCGCCGCGTCCAGTGCAGGAGGGAGGACGTGTTGCGGGTCTGGGACTCGACGTTGGTGACCTGGTAGCCGTAGATCGAGTCCATGTTCACCGGCAGGTACAGGCGGGCCGGCTCGGCGGTGGAGAAGCCGGCATTGCGGTCCGGCGTCCACTGCATCGGGGTGCGGACACCGTCACGGTCGCCGAGCCAGATGTTGTCGCCCATACCGATCTCATCGCCGTAATACAGCACCGGCGAGCCGGGCAGCGCCAGCAGCAGGGCGGTGAAGAGCTCGATGCGGTTGACGTCGTTGTCGAGCAGCGGGGCCAGCCGGCGCCGAATGCCGATGTTGGCCTTCATCCGCGGGTCGAACGCGTACTCGGCCCACATGTAGTCGCGCTCCTCGTCGGTGACCATCTCCAAGGTCAGCTCGTCGTGGTTGCGCAGGAAGATGCCCCATTGGCAGGAGTCCGGGATCGCCGGGGTGCGGTCGAGGACCTCCGAGATCGGGTAACGCTGCTCGCGCCGGACCGCCATGAAGATGCGCGGCATGACCGGGAAGTGGAAGGCCATGTGGCACTCGTCGCCACCCACCGCCGGGTCGCCGAAGTACTCCACCACGTCACCCGGCCACTGGTTGGCCTCGCACAGCAGCACCCGATCGGTGTAGCGGTCATCGACGTAGCGCCGCACCCGCTTGAGGAATTCGTGCGTCTCGGGCAGGTTCTCGCCGTTGGTCCCGTCCCGTTCGTAGAGGTAGGGGACCGCGTCCAGGCGAAAGCCGTCGACGCCCAGATCGAGCCAGAAGGCCAGGGCCTCGATGATCGCGTCGCCGACGGCCGGGCAGTCGAAATTCAGGTCGGGCTGGTGGCTGAAGAAGCGGTGCCAGTAGTACTGCTTGCGGATGGGGTCGAAGGTCCAGTTGCTGGGCTCGGTGTCGACGAAGATGATGCGGGCGTCCGGGTAGCGCGTGTCGTCGTCGCTCCAGACGTAGAAGTCGCCGTAGGGCCCGTGCGGGTCCGAGCGCGAGGCCTGGAACCACGGATGCTGGTCGGACGTGTGGTTCATCACGACGTCGATGATGACCTTGATTCCCCGGTCATGGGCGGCGCCCAGGAACTGGCGGAAGTCCTCGATCGTGCCGAACTCGGGCAGGACGCCGGTCAGATCGCTGACGTCGTAACCGCCGTCGCGCAGCGGGGAGGAGTAGAACGGCGGCAGCCACAGGCAGTCGACGCCCAGCCACTGCAGGTAGTCGAGCTTGTCGGTCAGCCCGCGCAGGTCACCGGTGCCATCGCCGTTGGAGTCGGCGAACCCGCGGACGAGGACCTCGTAGAAGACCGCGCGCTTGTACCACTCGGGGTCGCGGTGTTCTTCCGGGGCGTGGGCCGGCGGTTCGGGTGCGGCGCTCACGCGACGTCGCCGACCACGAAGACGTGCGCCGGGTGCTCCGGGGTCAACCGCACGTAGTCGTGCTGCGTCCACGAGTAGGTGGCGTGCTGCAGCTCGTCGCGCACGGTGAACCTGGCGTCCCAGGGCAGGCCCAGGGCGGGCAGGTCGAGGGAGATGACCGTCTCGCGCACGTGGTGTGGGTCCAGCGAGCAGACCACGACCACCGTGTCCCCGGTGTCCTCGTCGCGCTTGCTGTAGACGATGACCTGATCGTCAGCGGCGTGATGGAAGTGCAGGTTCCGCAGCCGCTGCAGCGCCGGGTGGCGGCGGCGCACGATGTTGAGCCGGGCCAACAGCGGAGCGAGCGAGCGGCCGGCCGCCTGCGCGCCGATCAGGTCACGCGGGCGCAGCTGGAACTTCTCGGTGTCCAGGTACTCCTCGCTGCCCTCGCGCAGCGCGACGTGTTCGAACAGCTCGTAACCGGAGTAGATGCCGTACGTCGGCGAGAGCGTGGCGGCGAGCACCGCCCGGATGGTGAATGCGGCCGGGGCGCCGTGCTGCAGATAGCCGTGCAGGATGTCGGGCGTGTTGGTGAAGAAGTTGGGCCGCATGTAATGGGCGGTCGCGACCAGCTGCTCGGCGTATTCGGTGATCTCGTACTTCGTGTTGCGCCACGTGAAGTAGGTGTAGGACTGGGTGAAGCCGACCCGGGCCAGCGCGTGCATCATCGCCGGGCGGGTGAACGCCTCGGCCAGAAACAGCACGTCGGGATCGCTGCGCTTGACCTCCCAGATCAACCAGTGCCAGAAGTTCAGCGGCTTGGTGTGCGGGTTGTCGACGCGAAAGATGCGCACGCCGAGGTCGATCCACTTCTTCAGCACCCGCAGGCATTCGGCGTAGATGCCGACCGGGTCGTTGTCGAAGTTGATCGGGTAGATGTCCTGGTATTTCTTCGGCGGGTTCTCGGCGTAAGCGATCGAGCCGTCCGGTTTGGTGGTGAACCACTCCGGGTGCGACGTCACCCACGGATGGTCGGGCGCGGCCTGCAGGGCGAAGTCCAGGGCCACCTCCATACCCAGTTCCCGGGTGCGGACGACGAAGGCCACGAAATCGGCCTGGGTGCCGAGCTCGGGGTGGATGGCGTCGTGGCCGCCCTCGGCCGCGCCGATCGCCCACGGGGATCCGACGTCGTAGGGCGCGGGGTCGAGCGTGTTGTTCGGCCCTTTGCGATTGACCCGGCCGATCGGGTGGATCGGCGGCAGATACACGACGTCGAAGCCGAGCGAGGCGACGTAGTCCAGGTGTCGGGTCGCGTCGTTCAAGGTGCCGTGCCGTAGCGGCTTGGTCGGGGTGGCCGGATCCGGAGACAGCGCGGCGCCGATCGAGCGCGGGAAGAACTCGTACCAGGAGCCGTACAGCGCACGCTCCCGGTCGACCCAGATGTCGTGCCGACGCGAGCGGGTGATCAGCTCGCGCAATGGGTTGGCCGCGAGCATCGCCTGCACGTCCTCGGCCAGAGCGGGCGCTACCCGGGCCGGCAGGTCGAGGCGCTCGTCGCGCAGCGCCCGCGTCGCGGCGCTGAGCGGTTCGGCCGGGGCGCCCTCGACGCGGCTGACCACCCGCTCCAGCAGGCGGGCACCGGCCTCGAGGTCGTTGGCCAGCTCGTCGACGTCCTGGCCGGCGTCGATCTTCACGGTGACCGTGTGGTGCCACGTTTCGAGCGGATGACTCCACGCCTCGATCACGAAGCTCCACAAGCCGGGCCGGTCTGCGGTGACGACGCCGTGCCAGCGGTCGGTGCCCGGCGCACCGGGCGTCATCCGTACGAACGAGGCGGCGCCGCGCTCGGGCGGGCTCCAACGCACGTTGGCCGCGACCGCGTCGTGACCCTCGCGAAACACGGTCGCCGCGATCGGCACGTGCTCGCCGACCACCGCTCGGGCCGGGTACTCGCCGCCGGCGACGGCGGGGGAGACGTCGGACAGTCCCAGGCGGCCAACCACGAAACAGCACCCTAGCGAGAAGGCTCGGGCGCTGGGAAACCCGTCCGCACGTCGCTTCCGAGGGGTACGGGTTGTCGATCAACGGGGCGCTCGAGGGGGCGATCGGCGGTCCCCGGGGCGGGAGGCCAGCCCGTCCGGCGCCGGTATCGTGTTGGCCCGTGGAGGTATTGCAATCGTGAAGGCGCTGCGTCGGCTCACGGTCCGGGCCCGTTTCCCGCAAGCGCTCGAACCGCTGGCGGTGATCGTCAACAATCTGCGTTGGTCCTGGCACCCGGAGTCGCAGGACCTGCTCGAGTCGGTGGACCCGGACCTGTGGCGCGCCTGCGCGGGCGACCCGAGGCGGATGCTGGGCGAGGTCTCAGCCGAGCGGCTGGGCGCGCTGGCGCGGGACCGCAAGTTCGTGCGCCGCCTCGGTGACGTCGCCGACGATCTGCAGGACTATCTCAACGCGCCGCGGGGCTACCAGCGTCGGGCGGAGGAGGCGCCGGGCACGCTGCCCGACTCCATCGCCTACTTCTCCCCGGAGTTCGGCATCACCGAGGTGCTGCCCCAGTACTCGGGCGGCCTAGGGATCCTGGCCGGCGATCATCTGAAGGCGGCCAGTGACCTGGGCGTGCCGATCATCGGCGTCGGCCTGCTGTACCGAGCCGGGTACTTCAGCCAGTCGCTGTCGGCCGATGGCTGGCAGCTCGAGCACTACCCGCCGCTCGACCCGCAAGGACTGCCGATCAAACCGCTCGCCGGAGCCGACGGTGAGCCGGTCAAGATCTCTCTCGATCTGCCCGGCGCCCGCGTGCTCGTGGCCCAGATCTGGATGGCCCAGGTCGGCCGGGTGCCCCTGCTGCTGCTGGACAGCGACATCGAGGACAACGATGCCGCGGCCCGGCTGGTCACCGACCGGCTCTACGGCGGAGGACCGGAGCACCGTCTCGTGCAGGAACTGCTGCTCGGCGTCGGCGGGGTGCGCGCCATCCGGGCCTACTGCGCGGTCAGCGGACACCCGGCTCCCCAGGTGTTCCACACCAACGAAGGCCACGCCGGCTTCCTTGGCGTCGAGCGCATCCGCGAGCTCATCGCCGAGCCGGGCCTCGACTTCGACGCCGCCCTGCAGGCCGTGCGCGCCGGAACGGTCTTCACGACGCATACCCCGGTTCCGGCCGGGATCGACCGCTTCCCCAAGGCGCTGGTGGCCGAGCACTTCGCCGCCTTCGAGGGCGTGACCACCGACCGGGTGCTCGAACTGGGCGCGGAGAACGATCCGTCGATCTTCAACATGGCGCACATGGGGCTGCGCCTCGGCCAGCGGGCCAACGGGGTGTCCCGGCTGCACGGCGAGGTGTCGCGGGGAATGTTCGCCGGACTGTGGCCGAACTTCGACTCAGCCGAGGTGCCGATCTCCTCCGTCACGAATGGCGTGCACGCGCCGACGTGGATGTCGCGGGAGTTCTTCGAAATCGTCGAGCGGATGCCCGGCGCGGACTCCCTCGACGACGGATCGGCCTGGGCCGCGTTCCGGTCGGTCACCGACACCGAGTTGTGGGACACCCGTCGTGACCTGCGGGAGCGCTTGGTCCAGGAGATCCGGCGGCGGGTCCACGAATCGGGACGGCAGCGGGGGATGGCCGAGGCCGAACTGGGCTGGACGGCCGGCATCTTCGACCCGGACGTGCTCACCATCGGCTTCGCGCGGCGGGTGCCGTCCTACAAGCGGCTCACCCTGATGCTGCGCGATCCGGCCAAGCTCAAGTCGCTGCTGCTCGACCCGCAGCGACCGGTGCAGATCGTCATCGCCGGCAAGAGCCACCCGGCCGACGACGGCGGCAAAGAACTGATCAAGAAGATGGTCACCTTCGCCGACGATCCCGAGGTGCGTCACCGGATCGCGTTCCTGCCCAACTACGACATCGGCATGGCGCGCTATCTCTACTGGGGCTCCGACGTCTGGTTGAACAACCCGCTCCGTCCGCTGGAGGCGTGCGGCACGTCGGGCATGAAGTCGGCGCTCAACGGCGGCCTCAACCTCTCCATTCGGGACGGCTGGTGGGATGAGTGGTTCGACGGCGAGAACGGCTGGGAGATCCCGACCGCCGACGGCCTGACCGACCCCCACCGCCGCGACGAGGTCGAAGCGCGGGCCCTCTACGACCTGATCGAGCACCACGTCGCCCCTCGGTTCTACCGCCGCGACGAGGCCGGCCTGCCGGTGCGGTGGGTGGCCATGGTGCGTCACACCCTGTCCGCCCTCGGCCCGAAGGTGCTGGCCACGCGGATGGTGTGGGACTACGTCACCACGCTCTACGGGCCGG
>JALZBL010000346.1 GCA_030947395.1 Actinomycetota bacterium
CACCGTGCGAGCCGAGCGCGCACGCCGATTCGGCTGCTGGTGACGCGCAGGTCGGTTAAGCGACCAGTTCACGCAACCGCTGGACATCGGATGACAGTCGTTCGATCGCGCTCTGCACTGTCTCGTCCTGACGCGCGTTGAGCCCGGCCAGTATCCAGCCGCGCACCAGCGCGGCTACAGGCACTTCGAGTTGGGCGGCCAGGGCCTCGATCGCGGCCAGGTGCTCGGGTGAGACCCGGGTGGCCACGGTTACGGTCTTGTTCGGCTTGCTCCACACCGTGCCCGCTGGCATCGGCTGCCCTGCCGTGGCGTCAGCCTCGGCCGCGATCTGCTCCACGAGCTGCTTCGCGTCACTCATCGCTACTGCCCTTCTGTTCGGTCTGCTCCCAGTACGTGCGACGCTCAGTGCTGTTCGCGCGCCACCCGTTTGCTCCCCACTACGCGCCCGGCCGGTCCTCGCGGTGCACGAGGATGACCACGAGCACCGCGGCGGCGGCCGACGCGACCTCTGGCTGAGGTTCGGTTCAGTTGGGCACCACGGGGGCTTGTTGTGCCCTCGCCGGTGACCCGGGCACAGTCCACGCGCCGCAAGTCGAGGATGCCGGTGTGAGTCGCGGCCCGCCCCTTCACCGCTGGACATAACGCCCGAGGCTGCTCAGCCCTTGCGCGAAGTCGTCAGCCTTCGGGCCGGCTTCCTGCCAGCGGTAGTAGGCAGCGTCATCCTCGCCGCTGGGCGCAGGGTGGGTGTTCTCGTAGTCCATGGGCGGCGCCGAGGACGGACAGCGCCGAGGACGGACAGCGCCGAGGACGGAACAGCGCCGAGGACGGAACAGCGGCCACGCGGATCAGGAACGGTCCGCAACGGGGTTGCCCGTCGAGCGGCGGTTCGGCGCATGCTGTGGGGATGGGTCTTCGGCGCGCAAGTTTGGTCGTGGCCGCCGCGGGTGGGGCCGTCGCGGGTGGTTACCTCGCACTGGTGACCGGCGCCGTGCCCGTGGACTTGGGCGTCGGGCGGCGGGTTCGCCCGCTGGGACCGTTCGGCGTCGACATTCGCGCGCCACGCGAGGTTGTGTTCGACGTCCTGTCCGAGCCGTACCTGGGCCGCCAGACCCGCGCCTCGGCCGAGAAGATCCGGATCCTGGAGCGCGGGAGCGACATGGTCCTGGCGGCGCACCGCACCACCGTGCGCGGCCCGCTGGTCGCTACCACGGTCGAGACCGTCCGCTTCACCCGGCCTGATCGGGTGGACTTCCGCCTGACCAGGGGGCCGGTGCCCCACGTCGTGGAACAGTTCCTCCTCACCGGCGAGGGAGCGCACACCCGCTTGCAGTACACCGGAGAACTGGGCACGGACCTCTGGGCGTTCGGGGCCCGCTGGGGCGAGATCGTCGCTGGACCGTGGCAGCGCGCGGTCGAGACGGCCTTCGCCGCGGTCAAGGTCGAAGCCGAGCGCCGCAGCGCCACCCGCTAGGCCGCCGCAACCGCGGCTGCGCCCGTTGGCCGGAATCGCCCCGCGGGGCGAAGGGGTGACCTCAGCTGGCGCTGGTCTGCACCTGCAGCACCCGTGTGGGGACCGGTACCGCCCGGGTGACCCCGACCAGGATGAGTTCGCGGTGCAGCACGTCGACCTCGTCGGCCAGGCGCTGCCCGGAGGTGGGCGCGGCCAGCAGGGCCTGGCGGTCGGCCGTGGTCAGCTGCAGCCGAGCGGCGATCTCGTAGCTGGCCCGACGACCGTCGGCCGGCAGTTCGTCGCCCCGGTCGGAGCCGGTGATCTCGGCCAGCAGCTGGTTGTACCGAAGGCTCAGCCGGCGGGCGCGGGCGTAAACGGCCGGATCGATGCCGCCCTCGGCCTCGTCCAGGAACTCCACGCTGGCCTGCAGGTACGGCTTGTCGAGGTCGTCCACCTCCAGGATGCGGAACCGACGGCTGCCGACCGTTAACAGATCGCACCGGCCGTCGGCGTAGGGCTCGTTCTCCAGGATCTCGGCCATCGTGCCGACCTCGGCGATCGCGTGGCGCGCTCCCGTGGCGCTGCGGCCGGGCACCGGCGTCAGCGCGCTGCCCCGACCCAACACGACCCCGAAGGCGCCGGAGCCCCCGTCGGCCGTGACGTCGGCGACCAGGCGGCGGTAGCGCGGTTCGAAGATGTGCAGCGGCAGCGGCAGTCCCGGCAGGAGGACGTACTCCAGCGGAAAGATGGGGACGACCTCGGCCACCTTTTCGAGTGTGGCCTATCCCGCCGCTAAACGCACCTACCGGTCCGGGGACGCCCGCCCGCCGGCGCCGGGCGCGTCCGCTCGCCGGCGCGGCGGCCTCGGTCTGCTTCCTAGAATCGAGGGATGCTGCGACGAATTGACCTGACCGGCGCCACCGGAGCGCCGGCGGCCACGCTGCTTCCGCGTGCGCCCATGGACGTCGACGCTGCGGTGGCGGCGATCGCCGCGCTGGTCCACGGCGTGCGCGAGCGGGGCTACCCCGCGGCGCGGGAGGCGACCGCGCGCTACGACGGGGTTGACGTGGCCCAGCCCGCGGTACCGGCGGCGGCGATCGCCGACTCGTTGCGCACCCTGGCCCCGCCGGTGGCCGATGCCCTGCAGGAGTCGATCCGGCGGGCCCGGATCGGGCACGAAGCGCAAGTCAGGACGACGGTCCGCACCCAGATCGTGGCCGGCGGCGTCGTGACCGAGAAGTGGGTGCCGATGCGCCGGGTGGGGTTGTACGT
>JALZBL010000065.1 GCA_030947395.1 Actinomycetota bacterium
CTGCACCGCCCGGATCGAGGCGGCCAGCATCGTTAACGGATCCCCGTCGTGCGGCAGGCCGGCCGGGACGTCGCCGGCCCAGACTCCGGCGTCGCCGGCGGCGGTCAAGGTGGCGACCGCGCTCACCCCGACGAACGACCACCGCGAGAACGAGGCCCCCGGTTCGGCCGATTCGAGCAGGAAGGTGTCGGGTCGGTCGCCGGCCAGCTTGCGGTAGACGCCGACCGGCGTCTCGGCGTCGGCGAACAGGGTGCGCGTGATCGGCACCAACCGATGCGTCTTGGCCAGTTCGTCAAGATCGGATCGAGTGATCACGTCGCGACCGGCGGGTCAGGCGCGATCGCCGCGTCGGCGCCGAAGACGGGCAGGGCGCCGGCGTCGAAGCAGGTCCGCTCGCCGGTGTGGCAGGCGCCGCCAGCCTGGTCGACCCGCACCAGCAGGGCGTCGCCGTCGCAGTCCAGCGCCACCGATTTGACGCGCTGGACGTTGCCCGACGTCTCCCCCTTGACCCAGTACCGGCGTCGGGATCGGGACCAGTAGGTCGCCCGGCCGGTGGTCAGCGTGCGGTGCAACGCCTCGTCGTCCATCCAGCCCAGCATCAGGACCTCGCCGGTGTCGTGCTGCTGGACCACCGCGGCGACCAGGCCGTGCTGGTCGCGTTTGAGCCGGCTGGCGACGGCCGGGTCGAGCGCGACCCTGGGCTCACTGTTCACCGCATCGATTCTGCCAGCGTGGCGCGGATCACCGAACCGTTTCCGCATCGTCGTCGTCGACGTCGCGGTCCACGGCCGGTAGCACAACGGTGACGGTGCTGCCGTCGGCCACCGTGCTGTCGAAGTACACCTCGCCGTGGTGGGCTCGGACCAGTTGGGCGACGATGGCCAGTCCGAGCCCCGACCCGCCGCGGACCCGCGTCCGGGAGCGGTCGGCGCGCCAGAACCGCTGGAAAACGTGCGCGGCATCCTCGGCCGACAGACCCGGTCCCTGATCGGAGACTTGCAGCACGACGGTCGAGCCCTCGCGACGAGCGCTGACCTGGACGGTTCCGACCGGGTCGGTGTGCACGACCGCGTTGTCGGCCAGGTTGCGCACGATACGCATCAGCTGGTCGTGGTCGCCGAGGACGCGCAGGTCCGGCTCCACGTCGGTGACGACAACGCGACGGGCATGGGCCACGCGCACGCCTTCGACCGCCTCGACCACCACCTCGGACACGTCGACCGGGGCGTAGTCGGCGCCGGCCTCCTCGTCGTCGGGCCGCTCGTCGGCGCGGGCCACGGTGAGGAGGTCCTCCACCAGGCGCGACATGCGCATCCCCTCGGCTTCGATCCGGGCGAGCGTGTCGCCGTCCTCGGGGTCGGCCGCAGGGGCACCGGCGGCCGGGCTGCTCACCCCGGCGATCGGCGCCGCGCCCCGGCGCCGATTGCTGCGCAGCCGGGCCAGCTCGGCGTAGCCGCGGATCGAGGTCAGCGGGGTTCGTAGCTCGTGGCTGGCGTCAGCGAGGAACTGGCGCATCCGTTCCTCGGACTCGCGGCGGGCGTTGAACTCGTGCTGCACCGTGTCGAGCATGGCGTTGAAGGAGGTCGCCAGTCGGCCGACCTCGGTGGTGCTGCCGGTCTCGGGGACCCGGCGCTCCAGGCCGGCGCCATCCGGGGCGAGTTCGGCGGTCACCTCCTGGGCCGTGCGCGTGACCCGCTTGAGTGGTCCCAGCCCGAGGTACATGCCCCAGATGGTGAGCCCGGCGGCCAGCAGGAGGCCCACCCCTCCGATGGCGAGTTCGAGGCGGAGGAGGTTGCGCAGCGTGTCCTGCAACTCCTCTTCGCTGAGCCCGATGAGGACCACCACGGGCGCCTGAGTCGCCAGCACGCGGTAACCGACCACGCTCGTGGCCCGCAGCGAGACTCCGTCGGTGGTGGTGACTGAGGTGGCATCGCCGCGCGAGCCGGCCAGCCTGGACCGATCGCCCGGCGTCAGCTGCATCGGCAGGCTGTCGGCGCCCCTCGGGGTGAGGACGACGTTGCCTTGGGCGTCCAGGACGGTGACCCAGACGCTCTGCGGGCCGCGCAGGCCGCCACCGACGCCGGAGCCGTTCACGAGGGAACTCACCTGCGGACTGTGTGCGGTTTCTTGTAACTGCTGATCCAGGCGCTGCGACAGGAACCGGTGCAGTGCGACGTAGGTTGCTGCTCCGGTCGAGGCAACGATGAGCGCGACGAGGACCACCACCCCGACCACGAGCCGGGCGGTGAGGGTGCGGGGCACGAGCCGGCCGAGGCGCAGACCGCCCGCGGCCTCGGCGGTGGGTCCGTCCTCCCGGACATCCGTGCGTTCCGGCTCGCCCGGTGGGTCGGGCGCTTCGCCGACCTCGCTGAGATCGACCAGGTCGGTGGGTCGGGACCGCGCTCGGGTCACGTACGCGGCGCCTTGACGACGTAGCCCGCGCCGCGCACGGTGTGGATGAGCTTGGGCTCGACGTGGTCGACCTTGCGGCGCAGGTAGCCGATGTAGAGCTCAACGATGTTGGACTGGCCCTGGAAGTCGTACTTCCAGACCCGGTCCAGGATCTGGGCCTTGCTCAACACCACCCGCTCGTTGCGCATGAGGTAGCGCAGCAGTTCGAACTCGGTGCTGGTCAGGTGGACTTCGGCGCCGGCCCGCCACACCTCGTGGCTGTTCTCGTCCAGCTCCAAATCGGCGACGACCAACACGCCGTCGCGCCCGACCTCCGGCGCGGCCCGACGCAGCACGGCGTGAACCCGGGCCAGCAGGGCTTCCACGCTGAACGGCTTGATGACGTAGTCATCGGCGCCGGCCCGCAGCCCCCTCACCTGGTCGGTGGCGGCGTCGCGCGCGGTCAGGAAGATCACCGGGACCTGCGATCCGGCCGCCCGCAGCCGGCCGAGCAGTTCGTACCCGTCGAGGCCCGGCATCATCACGTCGAGTACGACCAGATCCGGTTGGTGCTCGGCCACCGCGGCCAGGGCGCTGCTGCCGTTGTCCGCGGTTACCGTCTCGAAGCCGTCGAAGCGCAGCGCGGAGGAGACCAGGTGGCTCACATTGTCCTCGTCGTCGACCACCAGAACCCGCTGCCGGCTCGGTTTGCCCTGCTGCTTCGTCGCTGCCGCCATGCTCATCGTCGCTGCTCTCCGTCGTCCGCTGGTCCGTCATCCGCTGGTCGCGCCGTTGCTGGAGGTGGCCCGGATAGCGAACCGGCGGCCCGGCGCGCTGTCCGTCCGCTGTGACGATCGTGAGCGCAACGGGTGAGTGGAGCCTAGGCGAAACCTGTGCTTGACCTGAGAACTCCGACGTCAACGCACCTCGACGCCGCCGGTGCGTAGCGCCTGCTTGACGTCGCCCACGGTGAACTCGCCGAAGTGGAAGACGCTGGCCGCGAGCACCGCATCCGCGCCGGCCCGCACGGCGGGGAGGAAATGATCGACCGCCCCCGCTCCCCCGCTGGCGATCAACGGCACGTCGACCGCGCCACGTACCGCCTCGATCAGCTCCAGGTCGAACCCGGCGCGCGTGCCGTCGGCGTCCATCGAGTTGAGCAGAATCTCCCCCGCACCGAGCGACGCGGCCCGGTGCGCCCACTCGATCGCGTCGACGCCGCCCGATTGTCTTCCGCCGTGGGTGGTGACCTCGAAACCGCTCGGCGTCGGCGTACCCCCGGCGGGCACCCGGCGCGCGTCAAGTGACAACACGAGGACCTGGTTGCCGAAACGTCCGGCGATCTCGGCGATCAGCTCCGGACGGGCGATGGCGGCGGTGTTCACCCCGACCTTGTCGGCGCCCGCCCGCAACAACCGGTTGACGTCATCGGCGGAACGGATACCTCCACCGACGGTGAGCGGGATGAACACCTGTTCAGCGGTGCGACTGACGACGTCCATCGTCGTTCCCCGGTCGGCGGCCGACGCGGTGATGTCGAGGAACGTGAGCTCGTCGGCTCCGTCGTGGTCATAACGGGCCGCCAGCTCGACCGGGTCGCCCGCGTCGCGCAGCCCGGTGAAGTTGACCCCCTTGACCACCCGGCCGGCGTCGACGTCCAGGCAGGGGATCACGCGCACCGCCACACCCACGCTTCCAGTCTGCCCTCGCGTCGAGATCTTGATGCACTTCGGGAGCCATGCCTCCCGTTCCGCGCCTAGCTGGCGACCCGATCACCGAGGTTGACGCTGGGTGCGACCCTGGGACCGTGACGAACTGGCGCACGGATCGAATCGGTTCGGCGTTGCGGGGTGAGAACCCCACGGTGCTGGCCCGGCTGCCCAGTGCCTTCGCGGTCATCGGCGACGTGCAGTGGCTGCCCGGGTATTGCCTCCTGCTCAGCGACGACGTCACTGTCACCCGGCTGTCCGATCTCCCTCGTCCGGCTCGGATGCAGTTCCTGCACAGCCTGGACCGACTGGCCGAAGCCGTCGAACAAAGCTGCGCGGCAGTCGACGCCGAGTTCCGGCGGGTCAACATCGAGATCCTGGGCAACACCGACCCGTTCCTGCACGCCCACGTCTGGCCCCGGTTCGACTGGGAACCGGCCGAGCTCGGCGGCAAACCGGTGTGGCTCTACCCGCCCGAGCGATGGCGCGACCCCGCCTCCGAGCTCGGCCCCGCCCACGACGCGCTGCGCACCCTGATCACCGCCCGGCTCGCCACGGTCTGAACGCCTCGCGGGTCAGGCGTCGTTCGGGCCTACCGCGGCCAAGGCCTGCGGCAGGGTGAACGCCCCGGCGTAGAGCGCCTTGCCGACGATCGCCCCCTCGACCCCGATCGACATCAACCCGGCGATGGCCCGCAGATCGTCCAGGCGCGCCACCCCGCCGCTGGCCACCACCGGAGCCGGGGTGCGCGCGCAGACCGAGCGGAGCAGGTCCAGGTTGGGTCCGGTCAGCGTCCCGTCGCGGTGGACATCGGTGACGACGTAGCGAGCGCAGCCGTCCGCGTCGAGGCGGGCCAGGGTCTCGAACAGATCGCCGCCCTCGGCGGTCCAGCCCCGCGCGGCGAGGGTGGTGCCCCGCACATCGAGCCCAACCGCGATCCGCCCGCCGTGGCGGGTGATGGCCGAGCGCACCCAGTCCGGTGCCTCCAGCGCCGCCGTACCCAGGTTCACCCGGGCCGCCCCGGTGGCCAGCGCCGCGGCCAACGTGTCGTCGTCGCGAATACCTCCCGACAGCTCCACCGCCACGTCGACGGTGCGGATCACCTGGGCCAGCAGGTCGTGGTTCGATCCGCGGCCGAACGCGGCGTCGAGGTCAACCAGGTGGATCCACTCGGCCCCGTCGCGCTGCCAGGCCAGCGCGGCCTGTCCCGGGTCGCCGTAGGACGTCTCGGTACCGGCCGCGCCCTGGACCAGGCGGACCGCGGCGCCGCCCGCGACGTCCACCGCAGGGAGCAGCACGAAACGATCAGGCACGACGGACTCCGTTCGCTGCAGTGGCGGGGCGTGCGGCGCGGACCGGCGCATAGCCGGTCACAAGGTGCCCAGCCAGTTGGTCAGCAGCGCCGCTCCGGCCGCGCCGGACTTCTCGGGATGGAACTGGGTCGCCGACACCAGTGGCGTCTCGACCGCGGCCACAAAGTCCGAGCCGTGTCGCGTCGTGCTCACCCGGGCCGCCTCCAGCCGCCGGTCACCGACGCCCACACCGTAGGAGTGCACGAAGTAATAGCGGGTGTCGGCCGCGGCGCCGGCGAAGAAGGCCGACCCGTTGGCCGCCGCCACCGTGTTCCATCCCATGTGCGGCAGGATTCGCGCCCCGAGGCGTTCTACCCGCCCGGGGAAGACCCCGAGCCCGGCAGTGGCGACCCCGTGCTCCTCGCCGGTCTCGAAGAGCACCTGCATGCCCACGCAGATGCCGAGCACCGGGCGCTCGCGGGCGATGCGCTCGGCCACGACGTCGTCCCCCCCGGCGGCCCGCAACCCGGCTCGACAGGCGGCGAAGGCACCGACCCCGGGCAGCACCAACCCGGCCGCGGCAATCGCCCGGGCCGGGTCCGCCGTCACCTCGACCTCGGCGCCCGCCCGTTCCACGGCGCGCTGGGCCGAGCGCAGGTTGCCCGAGCCGTAGTCCAGCACCACGACCGACGGCCTCACACCGCCCTCCGATCTGATCGAGTCATCCACTGCCCACTCGCGTCCAGCCCGGCGCCCCGCGTCACCGCAACCGGGCGCACTCGGCCGAGCGCACTGCGGCCGCGGCGCCCTACAGCACGCCCTTGGTGCTCGGCACTCCGGACACTCGCGGGTCACGCTCGGCGGCGGTGCGCAGGGCGCGGGCGACCGCCTTGTACTGGGCCTCGGTGATGTGGTGCCAGTCGCGGCCGCCGTGGACCGTGACGTGCAAGGCCAGCCCGGCGTGATAGGCGAAGGACTCGAAGACGTGACGGGTCAGCGTCGTGGCGTACACCGGGCCGATGGTCGGAGGCGCACCATCCGGTTCGGTGTGCACCAGGTAAGGCCGTCCCGAGAGGTCGACCGCGGCCCGCACCAACGTCTCGTCCATCGGGATCGTGGCGTCGCCGAATCGTCGCAGCCCACTCTTGTCCCCGGCGGCCTGCGCGAACGCCTGCCCGAGCGCGATCGCGGTGTCCTCGACCGTGTGGTGGCCGTCGATGTGCAGGTCGCCCTCCACGGCGACGGTGAGGTCGAACAGGCCGTGCCGGCCGAAGGAGCCGAGCATGTGGTCGAAGAAGCCGATACCCGTCGCGACGTCGGCGTGCCCGGCGCCGTCGATATCGATCTCGACCAGCACCTTGGTCTCCGCCGTGAGGCGCTCGATACGTCCGGTGCGGCTGGTCACTGCGCGGTTCCAATCGTCAGGGGGTGGGCCTCATCTTTGCGCATCGACGCATCGGCGGTCACCCCGCCGCCGGCCGTCAGTTCGGTCAGCGCGGCCAGGAAGGCCGACGTCTGCGCTTCGGTACCCGCCGTGACGCGCAGCCACCCCGGCACGCCCGGGTCGCGGACCAGCACGCCGCGCTCGAGCAGCGCGCGCCAGCCGGAACCGGCATCGGCCAAGCCACCGAAGAAGACGAAGTTGGCATCGCTCGGGGCCACCGCGTAGCCGAGCCCGGCCACGACGTCGACGATCCGGTCGCGCTGGGCCTTGACCGCCTCGACCGTGGCCAGCAGTTCGGCCCGATGGGCCAGGGCGGCCCGCGCCACGGCCTGGGTCAGCGTGGAGAGGTGGTAGGGCAGGCGGACCAGTTGCACCGCCTCGACCACCGCCGCAGCCGCGGCCAGGTAGCCCAGCCGCAGACCGGCCATCCCGAACGCCTTGCTCATCGTCCGGGTGACCACCAGGCGCGGCGCCGCCGGCAGGAGGCCGATCGCCGAAGCGGTGCCCGGCCGGGCGAACTCGGCGTAGGCCTCGTCGACCACCACCATCCCCGGGGCGGCCTCGACCGCGGCCCGCACGACGGCGAGGTCCAGGGCGGTGCCGGTCGGGTTATTGGGCGAGCACAGCACCACGACGTCGGGGCGGTGCCGCTCGATCTGCTCACGCACGTGGGCCGCGGACAGGGTGAAGTCATCCGC
>JALZBL010000347.1 GCA_030947395.1 Actinomycetota bacterium
CGACGACCGGGCGGATTCCCGCGTAACGCAGAAACACTACGTCCTCGGCGAACGCCTTCTGCAGCTGCGGCGACGTCATGGCGTGGCCGCCGTACTTGATCACCACGATGCGTCCGTGGAAGCGCTGCAGCCACGGCAGGGCGTCGATGAGCACCGCAGCTTTGGCCACCGCGTTGCCCTGGATCACGGCCGGCTCATGATGCGTAGGCCGAGTTCTCGTGGACGTAAGTCACCGAGAGATCGTTCGTGTGCACGGTCGCGGAGGAGTCCCCGGCGTGCAGATCGATGCGGATGTGCACGGTGCGGCCGCTGAGGTCGACGTCCCCCGACGGCGCGGCGGCGGCGCCCGCTCGGCACACCGCCACCCCATTGATGATGACGTCGATGTCGTCGGGCTCGAAGGCGGCCCCGGTGGTACCGACCGCGGCGAGCACCCGCCCCCAGTTGGGGTCGTTGCCGAACAGAGCGCACTTCAGCAGGTTGCTGCGGGCGACCGCTCGCGCGACCTCGAGCGCGTCGCCTTCTCCGTCGGCCGCGACGACCTCCACCGCCACCTCCTTGGTGGCGCCCTCGGCGTCGGCGAGCAGTTGGGCGGCGAGGTCGGCACAGACCGCGTACACGGCCGGCTCGAAGTGAGCGGCCGGCGGTGTGACGCCGGACGCACCGCTGGCCAGCAGCAGCACCGTGTCGTTGGTGGACATGCAGCCGTCCGAATCGATCCGGTTGAAGGTGGTGGCCACCGCCGCGCGCAGCGCGGAGTCGAGGCCGGCCGCGGTCACCACGGCGTCGGTGGTGATCACGCAGAGCATCGTGGCCAGGCCGGGCGCCAGCATCCCGGCGCCCTTGGCCATGCCGCCGATGCTCCAATCGCCGATGCGCCGGCCGGCCTGCTTCGCCACCGTGTCCGTGGTACGGATGGCGTCGGCGGCCAGCGCACCGGCCCCGGGACCGCCGGTGATGGCCTCGACGGCGCGAGTTGCGCCGGTCAACAGCTGCGGCATAGGCAGCCGATGGCCGATCAGGCCGGTGGAGCAGACTGCCACCTCACCGGCACCGATCTGAAGTCGCTCGGCCAGGTGCTCGGCACTGCGATGAGTGTCGGCGAACCCAGCCGGCCCGGTGCAGGCATTGGCGCCACCGGAGTTCAGCAGCACCGCCCGCACGCGTCCCCCGGCCAAGACCTGTTGCGTCCACTGCACCGGCGCGGCCTTGATCCGGTTGCCGGTGACCACACCGGCCGCCGCGGCGGACGGGCCGTCGTTGACGACCACCGCGACGTCAAGTGCGCCGGAAGCCTTCAGCCCGGCGGCCACTCCGGCCGCGCGGAACCCGCTGGCCAGGGTGACCGACATCAGGGCGCCGTCCCGTCGATCGGCAGGCCCGTCGTCTCGCCGAGGCCGAGCATAAGGTTCGCGTTCTGGACGGCCTGGCCGGCGGCCCCCTTGCCCAGGTTGTCGATTGCGGCGACGACGATCGCCCGGCCTGAGCTCACGTCGACCGCAGCCTGCAGGTGCACGCAGTTGGAGCCGAGCGTCGCGCCGGTGCGCGGCAGTTGCCCCGCGGGCAGGACGTGCACGAACGGCTCGTCGGAGTAGGCCGCGGCGAGTACGTCGCGGACGTCCTCGATGGTGACCGGGCGCTTGACCCGGGTGGTGACGGTCGCGAGGATGCCCCGCGGCATCGGGGCGAGCACCGGCGTGAGCGAGAGGGTTGCCGCACCGGTGGCCTGAAGGATCTCGGGCACGTGCTGGTGGGTGCCCACCTTGTAGGGCGACAGATCGCCCATCACTTCAGTGGCCATCAGCGCGCGGGTGAGCGACGTGCCCGCCCCGGAGGTCCCGCTGGCCGCCACGACGACCACGTCCTCCGGCTCGGCCAGCCCATCGGCGATGAGCGGGGCCAGAGCGACGATGATCGCGACGGCGTAGCAGCCGGTGTTGGCGACCCGGCGGCTCCCGGCGATCAGCGGACGTTGACCGGGCAGCTCGGGTAACCCGTACGTCCAGGTCTGGGTCGGCTTGGCTCCGTAGTAGCGCTCGTAGGCCCGGCCATCGCGCAGTCGGTGGTCCGCTCCGAGATCGACGATGCGGGCTGCGTCGCCCAGGCCGCGGGCCAGCGACGCTGAGGCGCCGTGCGGCAGAGCGAGGAAGACGAGCTCGGCATCACCCAGCGCTGCGGCATCGGTGTCGACCAGCACCAGATCGGCGTGCTGGCGCAGGTGCGGGTGGACGCTGCCGAGGGTGCGGCCGGCCTGCTCGTGCGCCGTGACCGTCACCAGCTCCAGGTCGGGGTGGCTGCCGACGAGCCGCACCAGCTCACCACCGGCGTAGCCGCTGGCACCGGCGATCGCCACCGAGATCCCCACTGGGTCAGTATGCACTACAGCGCAACTTCATGCAGAACCGGCCTAGGCTTCGGCACCAGCCCGGCCCGCGTCCCGGCTACCCTGAGCCGACGCGCGGGCTGGGCGCGGCATCTCGAGGACCGGGAGAGGCGAGCATGCGCGACGGCGACGTCTTCGCCGGTCGATATGCGCTGATCCGGGTCGTCGGCCGCGGAGCGATGGGTCAGGTCTGGCTGGCGCACGACCTGTTGCTCGAACGCGCAGTAGCGATCAAGCAGATCCTCAGCGGCGACCTCGATCCGCAGAGCGCCGAGCGCACCCTGCGCGAAGCGCGATTGGCCGCGCGCGCCTAAGTCACCCGAACGC
>JALZBL010000066.1 GCA_030947395.1 Actinomycetota bacterium
GACACGGGGCGGGCCGGGCTCGATGCGATGACGGCGTCCACGCCGTCCACTCTGTCAGCCGGTGGCCGCCGCCACGGCACCGGCCGCCGCGCGCGCCGCGCCGGGCAGGGCGGCCGCGATCCGCTCGAGGGCCGCGTCGTCGTGGGCGGCGGAGAGGAACCACGCCTCGTACGGGCTCGGGGGCAGGTACACCCCGGCGTCCAGCATGGAGTGGAAGAAGGCCGGGTAGCGCCAGGTCTCGGCCGCTTGGGCGGCGGCGAAGTCGGCCACCGGGTCGGCGCTGAAGAAGACCGAGAACAGGTTGCCCGCGTACTGCACCCGGTGGGCGACCCCGGCGGCGGCGAGGGCGGCACCGGCCAGCCCGCCGACCTGGGCGGCCACTGCGTCCAGGCGGGCGTAGACCGGCGCCGTGCAGAGCCGCAGCGTACTCAGCCCGGCCGCGACGGCCACCGGATTGCCGGAGAGGGTGCCCGCCTGGTAGACCGGCCCGAGCGGCGCGAGGGCGGCCATGACGTCGGCCCGGCCACCGAACGCCGCGGCCGGCAGGCCTCCGCCCATCACCTTGCCGAACGTGAACAGGTCGGCGGCGACCCGGTCCACCCCGAACCAGCCGGAGGACGTGACGCGGAAGCCGGTCATGACCTCGTCCGAGATCAGCAGCGCGCCGTGAGCGGCAGTGATCGCGCGCAGGCCGGCGTTGAACCCCGGCCCCGGCGGCACCGCCCCCATGTTGCCCGCGGCGGCCTCGGTGATCACGCAGGCGATGTCGGCGCCGAATCGGGCGAACGCCGCCTCCACCGCGGGCAGATCGTTGTAGGGCAGCACGATCGTCTCGGCGGTCTGGGCGCCGGTGACCCCGGGCGTGTCGGGCAGCCCCAGCGTCGCCACTCCCGACCCGGCCGCGGCCAGCAGGGCGTCGACGTGACCGTGGTAGCACCCGGCGAACTTGACCACGTGGGACCGACCGGTGAAGCCGCGCGCGAGGCGGATGGCGCTCATCGTGGCCTCGGTACCGGAGTTCACCAGGCGCACCTGCTCCACCGGCTCGACCCGGGCCACGATCTCCGCGGCCAGGTCCACCTCGGCCTCGGTCGGCGTCCCGAACGACGTGCCGCGCGCCGCCGCGGCCGCGATCGCCTCGACGACCTGCGGATGCGCGTGGCCCAGGATCATCGGGCCCCAGGCGCTGATGCAGTCGACGTACTCGCGCCCGTCGGCGTCGGTGAGGTACGGGCCGCGTCCGCTGACCATGAAGCGGGGGGTGCCGCCGACCGAGCCGAATGCCCGGACCGGGGAGTTCACCCCGCCCGGCGTGAACTGCTGGGCGCGGGCGAACAGGGCGGCCGAGGCCGGGACGTCAGTCACTGCCCCATCCTGACACCGCCCGATCAGGACACCGTGCGGCGGCGGCTCAGGCCAGCCAGCCGGCGGCGTCCACGGCCCAGTAGGTCAAGATCATTGAAGCGCCGGCCCGCCGGATGGCGGTCAGGGTCTCCAGCGCGGCCCGCTCGCGCTCGATCCACCCGGCCCGGGCCGCCGCTTCCACCATCGCGTACTCGCCGCTGACCTGATAGGCCGCCACCGGAACGGGCGAGGCGTCGGCGACCGCCCGCAGGACGTCGAGGTAGGGCAGCGCCGGCTTCACCATCACCGCGTCGGCGCCCTCGCCCACGTCGAGGGCAACCTCAGCCAGCGCCTCGCGCGCGTCGCGCCGATGGTCCTGCTGGTAGGTCATCCGGTCCCCGCGCAGCGAGGAATCGACCGCCTCGCGGAACGGCCCGTAGAACGCCGACGCGAACTTGGCCGCGTAGGCGAGGATCGCCGTCGCGGTGAAACCTTCGGCGTCGAGCGCCGCGCGCACCGCGCCGACCTGACCGTCCATCATTCCGCTGGTGCCGACGACCTGCGCGCCGACCCGAGCCTGGGCCAGCCCCATCTCGGCGTAGCGGACGAGCGTCGCGTCGTTGTCGACGCGGCCGCGCTCGTCCAGCACGCCGCAGTGACCGTGGTCGGTGAACTCGTCCAGGCACAGGTCAGCCATGATCACGGTGCTGTCGCCGAGGTCGGCGCGCAGGTCAGCCACTGCCCCGTTCAGAACACCGTCCGGGTCGTCGGCTCCCGAACCACGGGCGTCCTTGACCGTCGGGATGCCGAAGATCATGAGACCGCCGACGCCCGCTTCGACGGCGGCGTGGGCGGCCTTGCGCAGTGACTCACGGCTGTGCTGCACCACCCCGGGCATCGACGTCACCGGGTTGGGCTCGTCGATCCCCTCGCGGACGAACATCGGCAGGATGAGATCGCTCGGGCGTACGCCGACGTCCGCGGTGAGCCGGCGCAGGGCGGCGGTCGCCCGCAGCCGCCGAGGCCGCGCCGTGGGAAACGACGGCAGCGACGGCAGCTCGACCACGAAGTCGAGATTACCCGGCTTGGGCGGGCTCAAGCCGGGCCGGTGTGTTGACCGTGTGACTGCTGGGACCGTTGTTACATTCGGCCCAGCCCGCACCTACCGGCACTGAGCCGGTGGTCGGCACCGGCCGGAGGTGACATGGACATCGTGGTCGGCGCGGCGCCCGACAGGTCCAACCGCCCCGCCGACCGGCGTCGGACCCGGTCGGCCCCGCGGTCGAGGGCGAGGATGGCCGGGGTATCCGCGCTGGCTCTGCTGGTCGGGCTGATTGTGCCGATGACCGGCGCCGGCGCCAAGCCCCCGAATCCGAGCGACCGGCAGATCAGGGCCGCGCAGCGCCAGCACCAGGCCGACGTCGCCGCCCTCGGGGTCCTGGCCGGACGTATCGCGGCGGTCGACGGCGACATCACGCGCACCCGAACCGCGCTGGACCTCGCCGTGGCGGCTTACAACGAGACCGGGCGTGAGCTGCAGAAGGCGACGGCCGAGGTGACGCGGACCGGTGCGGCCCAACGGGCGGCCCAGCGCGAGGTCGACGGCGCCCGCGACGACGCGCGGGTGCAGATCCGCACGTCATACATGCGCGGGCCGCTATTGTCGATCGGTTCGGTCGCACTGTCCGACGACCCGTCGGCGCTCATCGGTTCCTACGATCTGCGCCGCTACCTGGCCGTCCGCTCCCAGGACGCGGTGACCCGACTGGCCCTGGCCACGGTGGCGGCGTCGAACGCCGGAGCGCTCGCCCGCCAGGCCGAAGACCGGGCGCGCGAGCTGCAGGCCCGGGCCGCCCGGCAGCGCGACGAGGTGCTCCGCGCGTTGAAGGCGTTCCAGATCCGCCAGGCGGCGCTGGTGGCGCAACGGTCGGTGCTCGACCGGCAGGCCGCGCTGGCCTACGGCCGGGTCAGGCAGTTGCGCACCCAGCGGGCCGCCTTCCTCGCCTGGGCCGCCGACGTCCGGCGCAAGCGCGCGGCCGAAGCCGCCCGGCAGGCCGCACTGGAACGCCAGCGCCAGCGCGAGGTCGCCAACTCCGGCGCCCCGCTCGCGGCACCGCTCGGCGCGCCGGCGTCGGCCGGTTCGTGGGGCAATCCCATGTCGGCCGGGGCCTACACGATCTCGACCTGTTTCTGCATGCGGTGGGGCGTATTCCACTGGGGGGTGGACTTCGCGGCCGGTTACGGCACGCCGATCCACGCCATCGGGGCCGGCCGGGTGGCCTCGGCCGGCCCGGCTCAGGGCTTCGGTAACTGGGTGGTGATCGATCACGGCTCGGGCACGTACTCGGTCTACGGCCATATGCGGGTGTTGAAGGTCAGCACCGGCCAGCGGGTTCAGCGCGGGCAGGTGATCGCCCTGGTCGGCAGCGAGGGCGAATCGACCGGACCGCACCTGCATCTGGAGATCCGGCTGGGCGGCATCGAGGGGACGAAGGTCGATCCTCAGGTGTGGCTGGCCCAGCGCGGGGTCTACATCGAGTGAGCGTCTACGTCGAGTGAGCGTCTACATCGAGTGAGCCCAGCCAAGACGGGCGACGCCCACGGGGATCGACTCCGCCGGTCAGGCGTCCTCGCCCGGCAGCCCGAGTCGGGCGGCGTCGGTCGCGGCGACGGCGACTTCGACGGTGGCCCCGGACGCCGTCTCGACGGCCGTCCACACGACGAAGCCGGGCTTGATCCGCCAGCGCTCGCCCACCACCCGCGCACCGAAGCGCAGCTGTAACCGGGTGTCGCCGTGCACGACCTTCACCACGCGATCCCCGACGTGGGGGTCCACGGCGCTGCGCCGGTAACGCCACCGCGCACCCTCACCGGCCACCTCCCCGGTGACGACGCGCACGCCGCATTCGATCAGTTCGGCCGCCCGCGGCGTCTCCGCGCGTAGGCGATCGAGCAAGCCACCGGCGATGGACCGCGGCCGGTCGGCGGGCACGGCGAAGACCATAACTGTGAAAGTAGCGCCGCCGGCGCCCGCCCGCCATCGCGCCCCGGCGACCGAGGTCAGGAGCGCTCAGCGCGCGGCACGACGAGTGGGCGGCCGAGCGGCCTTCTTGGCCGCGGCCTCGGCCGCCTTCTCGCGGTCCTCCTCGCTGCGGCGCAGCGCGAACTCGGCCAGCGCGTCGACGAGTCCGGCGACGGTGGGCGCCTCGGCTTGTACGTCCACCCGGAGGCCGAACTCAGCCGCGGTGGCCGCCGTGGCCGGACCGATCGCGGCGACGACGGTCTTCGCGTGGGGCTTGCCGGCGATCCCGACGAGGTTGCGCACCGTCGAAGACGAGGTGAAGCAGACGGCCTGGAAGCCGCCCGATTTGATCGCGTCACGGATCTTGGCCTCTGGCGGTGCCGCGCGCACGGTCCGGTACGCGGTGACGTCGTCGATCGCCCAGCCCCGTTCGCGCAGCCCGGCCGACAACGTCTCGGTCGCGATGTCCGCGCGGGGAAGGAGCACCCGGTCGATCGGGTCGAGCACGTCGTCGTAATCCGGGAACACCGCCAGCAGGCCCTCGCTCGACTGCTCCTCGGTGGGAACCAGCTCGGCCACGATGCCCAGCGACCGCACCGCCGCAGCGGTCGACTCGCCCACGCAGGCGATCTTCACCCCGGCGAAGGCGCGCGCGTCGAGCCCGAACTCGGCGAACTTCTCCCAGACCGCGCGCACCGCGTTCGTGGAGGTGAACACGATCCACTCGTAGCGCCCGGTGACCAGACCCTTGATCGCGCGTTCCATCTGGGTCGGGGTGCGCGGCGGCTCGACGGCGATGGTCGCGACCTCGACCGGCACCGCGCCGTAGGCGCGCAGCCGCTTGCTCATGTCACCGGCCTGTTCCTTGGTGCGGGGCACCAGGACCTGCCAGCCGTACAGCGGCCGCGACTCCCACCAGCCCAGCTTCTCGCGCTGGGCGACCACCTTGCCGATGGTGACCACGACCGGACCGGACATCCCGGCCACGGCCAGGCCGAGGTCGCCGAGCGTGCCGACCACGGTCTGCTGGCGGGTGGTGGTGCCTTCGCAGATGACGGCCACCGGGGTGTCCGGCTTGACGCCGTTGGCCACCAGTTGCTCGCCCACCCGGGCGACGTCGTGCGCGGCCAGGGTGAGGAGCAATGTGCCGGGTGCGGCGGCCAGGCTGTCGAAGTCGATCGCCGCCACGTCGGGCCGGTCGACCGCGGTCCGCAACGAACCGACCGGGATGCCGGCGTGGCTGGCCGCGCCGATACCGGTGCCGACGCCGGGAACGACCTCGAACGGCACCACCGTTCGGGCCGTGGCCAGCACCTCCTTGATGACCGCATCGCTCGACATCGGGTCGCCGGCCACCAGCCGGGCGACCGACGCACCCGTGCGGGCCTCCGCCAGGATCGTGCGGATGGTGTCACCGGCCAGCGCGGCCGCGCGGACGTCGCCGGTCAGCGTCGCGCGGACCAGCTCGGGGACGTCGGGGTCGACGAACACCACGTCGGCCTCGGTCAGGGCACCCACCGCCCTGGTCGTCAACAGCTCCGGGTCCCCCGGTCCCGACCCGATAAAGACAATGCGGCCAGTGCTCTTGCGAGCTCGGTTCATGTGCAGCGCTCCATCATCGTCTCGGCGCCGGCGTCCACCAGATCGGCAGCCAGCCGCCGGCCGGTCTCCTCGGCGTGGGTCAGCGGTCCGGTGACCGACCGCCGCACGGCATCACTGCCGTCGACGGCGGTCACCGAACCTCTCAGGTAGATCTCCGGACCGCCGTCTCCCTCAGCGATCTCGGCCAGTGCGCCCACCGGGGAACTGCACCCGGCCTCCAGGGCCGCCAACACCGCGCGCTCGGCCGCAACCGCCGCCCGCGCGTGCCAGTCGTCCAGCCCGGCCAGCGAGGCCAGCACGGCGTCGTCCCCCCGGCGACACTCCACCGCCAGCGCGCCTTGCCCGGGAGCGGGGAGCAGTTGCAACGGGTCGAGCACCTCGGTGACCGCGTCGGCCCGCCCGATCCGGCGCAAACCGGCCAGGGCGAGCACCACCGCATCGACCTCGCCGGCGGCCACCTTGCCCAGCCGGGTATCGACGTTGCCGCGGATGGGGACGATCTCCAGGCCGAGGCCGAGCGCCCGCAGCTGCGCGGTCCGTCGCGGCGAGCCCGTGCCGATGCGTGAGCCGGCCGGCAGCTCGCCGAGGGTCAAACCACCCCGGGCGACCAACGCATCGCGGGGATCCTCGCGTACCGGCACGGCGCCGGTGACGATCCCGTCGGCCGGTCCGGTCGGCAGGTCCTTGTAGGCGTGGACGGCGGCGTCGATCTCGCCGCGGAGCAGGGCCTCGCGCAGGGCCGACACGAACACCCCGGTGCCGCCGATCTGGGCCAGGGCCGCGGAAGAGCGGTCGCCTTCGGTGGAAACGGTCACGACCGCGGTCTCGGCGTCGATCTGGCCGAGCACCCACTCGGTCTGGGCGCGGGCGAGCAAACTGGCCCGGGTCCCGACCCGTACCGCACCCAGCGTCGCGGCCGGCGTCACGACGCACCATCCGGGCGGTGATCACCGATGGCCGAGCGCGCCTTGGGGCGGAGCTCGGTGACCAGCTGAGGACTGGTCGGGTCCAGGTCGAACAGGGCCCGCAGCGTGGCGGCGTAGAGATCACCATCGGGTGTCGCGGCCATCTCCTTGACCCGGACGGTGGGCGCGTGCAGCACCTTCTCCACGGCGCGGCGCACGGCGTGAGACACCTCGCGCCGGGTGGTGTCGTCGAGGTCGGGCAGCCGCCCGTCGAGGCGACGCAACTCGGCGTCGACCACTTGGGAGGCCCGGGCCCGCAGCGCGGTCACCGTCGGCGCCACCGCCAGCTTGAGCTGCTCGTCCAGGTAGATCCGCACCTGCTCCGCCACGAGGTCGGTGGCCGCCTGTACCTGCGCGTCGCTGACCATCGCCCCGGCCCCGCGCAGCACCTCGAGGTCGACGTAGTGCACGTCGGGCGCCAGCGCCACCGCGGGATCGACGTCACGGGGCAGGGCCAGATCGAGCACCACCAGTGGCCGGCCGCCGCGTGCGGAGACGTCCTCGGCCGTCAGCACCACGCCGGTCGAGCCGGTGCAGCTGACGACGACGTCCGCCGCGGCGATCGCGGCCCGCAGCCGATCGGTGTCGCCC
>JALZBL010000348.1 GCA_030947395.1 Actinomycetota bacterium
GATCCAGTGTGGGGACGCGGTCGATCATGTGGCATTCCCAGCCGGTTTGGCGGTGGTGGTCGTGGTGGTAGCCGCAGAGCAGGGCCAGATTGGTGAGGTCGGTGTTCCCGCCGGTGGCCCAGTTGCGTAGGTGGTGCACGTCGCACCATTCCGGTGGTGTGGTGCAGGAAGGGAAGGTGCAGCCGCCGTCGCGAGCGGCCAGGGCGTGGCGTTGGGAGGGTGAGGCGGTGCGCCGGCCCCGGCCGGAGGCGATGATGCCGCCGGTGTCGTTCATGAACACCGGGATGACGCAGGCTTCGGTGGCCATCCGCAGCGCGGTGGGCAGGTCGATGAGGCCGCCGTGACCGGTGGTGGCGTACCCGGTGCGGGACTGGAGATCACTGATGGTCATGGTCAGCAGCACGGTGGCCGGGGTGCCGCCAGAGGTGGGTAGCGTGTCTGATCGCAGCAGTCGCCGGGCTACCGCTTCGACGGCGTCGTGCTGGCGTTGACCGGCCGAGCGAGGGTCGGCGCGCCCGTCCGCCGCGGGACTCGGCGCGGCCAGCGGATCGAGGATCGCCTGCAAATGGGCCAGGCAGGAAGCAGTTAGGTGCCCGCTCAGCTCGCCGGAGCCGTCCGGGCGGGCGCGCAGGCGCACCTGGCGGCGGCGATGGTGGTCGGCGGCCTCGGTCAGTGTCCCGTCCGGATCCAGGGTGTCGCTCAGGCGCCGGGCGATGCCGGCGAGCGCGCACGCGTCGAAGCCGGGCGCCTGCTCGACCAGGAATGCCTCGACCGCTTCGGCGTGCCTGAACTGGACCACGGCCGGAAGGTTGCCGACCGCCTGGGTGATCGCCCGAGCCCGTCGCTCGCATATCGTGCCCGCGGCCTGGGCCGCGGCAACGACAGGAAACAGTGGTGGTAGCGGCGCGCCGGTTAGTTCCCGGCGCGGCCCAAGCTCCTCGGCTGCGGCCACCCGTCCCCGAGCTTGGGTCGCGCTCAGCTGCAGCAAGGACTGCACCAGCCGGGCGGTGGACGGCTCGCACAGTTCGAAGCAGGTGCGGCGCGACTCGAGTTCGGCGACCAGCCGGTGATCGGCAGGCGCCGCTTCTGGATTTCCAGGTCGCGTACCACGGCGAGTAGGTCGTCGCGACCGAGCGGAGTGAGCTCGATCGCCAGCACCTCATCGACCGCCGCGCGCAAGCGCGCCAGCGCCGGATGCGGCGCTGCGCCCGTCGCTGCGGCATCGATCGGCCCAGCGTCCGTCGGCCCGGCCCGTTCGCCCGACTCGACCATCTGTTCGATCACAGACCTAACCTAGAACGCACCACCGACAGTTTCGCGTCCCCGGTCGAGCACGAGCACGAGCACCACGTCTGCAGGCGGCCCGCTTACTGGACCGACGCAGGTGATGACCGAATGATCCGGCGACCCGGGCGGTGGACCCGGAGACCTCTGAGACCATGACGGGCGTGATCGAGCCGAGGGCGAGGGATTCGCAGAGCTGATCCGAGCCGACGCGGGAGATCCCGCCTGGGAACTTCGCGATGCCGAACCAGTGGTGGTTCATCGGTTTCGCCTTATCCCGTCGGACCCATTCTGACGAACACCGGCCCGGAAGCCCCCGCAAATTTGTGGACGGTGCGCGGTTGCCCAGGCCGAGCCCCAAGACCACCTGCGCCAGCCAGACTTCCGAACCGGCTGCGACCGCGCAGACCAACGGGCGACTCCAGGCCGGCTGACCGGCGCGACCGGACCCGGCTCACACTACGTAGAGCGTGACCGTGGCCCCTTTGCGCAATCGCGTCCCCGCTGGAGGGTCGATCCCGACGACGAGGCCGTTGCCGCCGCCAAAGGACCTCTGCACGCGCACCACGAAGCCGGCGCCCTCCATGAGCCGGCGCGCGTCCTCCAGACGCGCGAGGTTCGGCAGCTGCGGCACGGCGACCAGTTCCGGCCCCTTGGACACGACCAGCTTCACCGGGCTGAACTTGCGGGCAGAGCCGCCGGACGGATTCTGGCTGATGACATCACCCGGGCCGACCGTGTCGCTGAACTGCTCCTCAGTGTTGACCTTGAACTTCCGGCTGATCAGGATGGCCGCGGCGTCGTCCTTCGACCGGCCGGTGACGACAGGGACGTCAACCAGCGGCGGCCCGGTGGACACGTAGACCGTCACGACATCGGTGCGCTTCACCGCTCGGCCGGCGGCCGGGCTGGTGTTGATCACCGAGCCGGCGGCCACTGAGTCGTCGAACCGCTCGGAGTACACGACCTGTACGCCGCGCTTGACCAGACCGGCGAGCCGCGCGCCGGCGGCCGCACGCGGCTGGCCGTGGAGATCGGGAACCGAGAAGAACGTCGGACCCGCGGAGATGACCAGATGCACGGTGCGCCCCCGCACGAGGCGTGAGCCGTTCGACGGCTCGGTCGAGATGACCCACCCTTTCGGCACTCCATCGTCGGCCACCGGGTGGTCGGTGGCGACGGCAAAGCCCTGGTCGCGCAACTTCTGGGTCGCCGCGTCGACGCGCTGCCGGCTCACGTCGGGCACGCTGCTGTAACGCCCGGAGGCGAACCACCAGCTGCCGTAGGTCAGCAGCGCGGCGAGCAGCAGCAGGATCACCGCCCCGATCAGAGTGCGCAGCCAGCGCCGGCGCTTGCGCGGGCGGGCCGGCTCGGCGCCCCGGGAGTGATCCTGGGCCGGCGGCCGAGCGGGGCCGAGG
>JALZBL010000349.1 GCA_030947395.1 Actinomycetota bacterium
ATCACGCGGGCGCCGTCGCGGTCGTGCGCCGGGCGGTCGAGCTCGGCGTCGACTTCATCGACACCGCGGACTCCTACGGCCCGTACGTCAGCGAGGAGATCATCGCCGAAGCGCTGGCGCCGTACCGACCAGGTGCTCGTCGCCACGAAGGCCGGCTTGCTGCGCACCGGTCCTAACCAGTGGATCCCGCTGGGCAACCCGTCCTACCTGCGCCAGGAAGTCGAGATGAGCCTGCGCCGGCTCGAGCTGGAGTGCATCGAGTTGCTGCAACTGCACCGTGTCGATCCTAACTATCCGCTGGCCGACCAGGTCGGGGAGCTGAAGCGGCTGCAGGACGAGGGCAAGATCGGTGCGGTCGGCCTGTCCAATGCGAGCGTCGCGGAGCTCACCGCGGCCCGCGACATCGTCGACATCGTCACCGTGCAGAACCGCTACAACCTCGCTGACCGATCGGCCGAGGACGTCCTGGACTACGCCACCGACCACGGGATCGGGTTCATCCCCTGGGCCCCGGTGTCCGCCGGAGACCTCGCCGCTCCGGGCGGTCTGCTCGACGATGTCGCCGCGCAGACCGGCGCCACCGCGTCGCAGGTCTCGCTGGCCTGGTTGCTGGCCCGTTCGCCGGTGGTCCTGCCGATCCCCGGCACGTCGAGCCTTGAGCACCTCGAGGAGAACGTCGCCGCGGCCGGCGTGTCGCTCACCGCCGAGCAGGTCGCCCGGCTCAGCGCCGCCGCGTAGCCGTTCCGGCGCGTGGTCACCGGGTGGTGGCGGTGGCGGGTTACTAGGACGTCCAAGTAAATTAGCGGCATGGACGCCCACGACATCGACGCCGGACGCGAGCGCTGGCGGCACCGCTTCGAAACCAGCCGCATCGCCGAGCGCGACTTCACCACGCTGTCCGGTGACGAGGTGGCGCCGGTGTACGGGCCGCCGGAAGGTGCCTGCGACCCGCGCTTCGAGCGCATCGGCTGGCCGGGGGAGTTTCCGTTCACCCGGGGCCTGCACGCCACCGGCTACCGCGGCAAGCCGTGGACGATCCGCCAGTTCGCCGGCTTCGGCAATGCGCGCCAGACCAACGAGCGCTACCAGATGATCCTGGCCGAGGGCGGTGGCGGGCTGTCCGTCGCCTTCGACATGCCGACGCTGATGGGCCGCGACTCCGACGACCCCCGGGCCCTCGGTGAGGTCGGCCACTGCGGCGTGGCGATCGACTCGGCGGCCGACATGGACACCCTCTTCGACGGCATCGACCTGGCCAACACCACCACCTCGATGACCATCTCCGGGCCGGCGGTGCCGGTGTTCTGCATGTACGTCGTCGCCGCCGAGCGGCAGGGCGCCGACGTGTCGAAGCTCGACGGCACGCTGCAGACCGACATCTTCAAGGAGTACATCGCCCAGAAGGAGTGGATCTTCCCGCCGGAGCCACACCTCAAGCTGATCGGTGACCTGATGGAGTACGTCGCCCACGACGTGCCCGCCTACAAGCCGGTCTCGGTGTCGGGCTATCACATCCGCGAGGCCGGTTCGACGGCCGCCCAGGAACTCGCCTTCACCCTGGCCGACGGGTTCGGCTACGTCGAGCTCGGCCTGTCGCGCGGCCTGGACGTCGACGTCTTCGCGCCCGGCCTGTCGTTCTTCTTCGATGCCCACGTCGACTTCTTCGAAGAGATCGCCAAGTTCCGTGCCGCCCGGCGGATCTGGGCCCGCTGGCTGCGCGACGTCTACGGAGCCAGGACCGAGCGCGCCCAGCGGCTGCGCTTCCACACCCAGACCGCCGGGGTTTCACTCACCGCCCAGCAGCCGGACAACAACGTCGTCCGGACCGCGGTCGAGGCTCTCGCCGCGGTGCTCGGCGGCACCAACTCGCTGCACACGAACGCCCTCGACGAGGTGCTGGCCCTGCCGAGCCAGCACGCCGCCCAGATCGCGTTGCGGACCCAGCAGGTGATCGCCGAGGAGACCGGCGTTCTCAACGTGGCCGACCCGCTCGGCGGCTCCTGGTACGTCGAGGCGCTGACCGACGAGCTCGAGCGCCAAGCCGAGGCCATCTTCGCCCGGATCCGGGAGATGGGCGGTAGCCAGGCGATGACGCCGGGGCTGCTGCGCGGGATCGAGGACGGCTGGTTCTGCGCCGAGATCGCCGACAGCGCCTTCCGTTACCAGCAGCAGCTGGAGAAGGGTGACAAGCGGGTGGTCGGCGTCAACCTGCTCACCGGCGACGTCGGCGACGAGCTCGAGATCCTGCGCGTCTCCCACCAGGTCGAGCTCGATCAGCGCGCGCAGCTGGCCGAGCGCCGTGCCCGCCGCGACGACTGCCGGGTCCAGTCGTCACTGTCGGCCATGGTCGCGGCGGCCCGGGCCGGCACCAACACGGTTCCGGTGATGCTGGAGGCGGCCCGGGCCGAGGCCACCCTCGGCGAGATCTGTGGCGCCTTGAAGCAGGTCTGGGGCGAGTACCGCGAGCCCGCCCGCTTCTGACGGGTCGGCGCCCGACCTGCCCGCGCCCGACCTGCCCGCGCCCGACGTGTCCGCGCCCGACCTGCCCGCGCCGGACTAGACGCCGAGCTGGAACACTGGAGGCATGCGTCCCGGAACTCCTGCCCGCACTGCCCAACCCGCCGCCGGCCAACCCGCCGCCCGCCAACCCGCCGCCGGCCAACCCGCCGCCGGCCAACCCGCCGCCGGCCAACCCGCCGC
>JALZBL010000067.1 GCA_030947395.1 Actinomycetota bacterium
CTTCAGCCCCCCGCCAGCCGGCCACGGGCCGGGCGACACCGCCAACTGCGACAGCGCCGGCGCCTTCGACGGCCCGCGGCCGTTCGCCTTCACCGAGCCGTACAAGGACGTCCAGCATCTAGGGCACTACGTCGGGCCGCCCAACCTGGCGGGGATCGCCGCCGGGGGCTCGCCCACAACCTCACCCGGAGACCCCTACCTGGACTGCAACGGCAACGGCCGCTGGGAGGGCAACCTGCTCGGCGGCGGGTCCTCGACGCCGCGCTTCTACACCAAGGTCGCCGACCCGGTGACCGCGCGGGCCTTCGTGACCTCCAACGGCACCCGAACGATCGCCGTGGAGGTGGTCGACCAGGAGGGGCTGTTCAACGTCTACCAGCAGGAGATCCGCTCGCAGGTGGCGGCCGACGGGGTGCACCTGGACAACATCTTCATCTCGGCCACCCACGACGAGTCAGCGCCCGACTCGCTTGGGCTCGGGGGAGTCGACACCAACACCTCGGGCGTCAACGACTACTGGCTGCGCTACTTCGTGGCCCGCAGCGCCCAGGCGATCGAGGCCGCCTACCACGCGATGCGCCCGGCCACGATCCGCTACACCGAGGCGCTCGAGCCGGCCAACCTGCGTCAGTGCTGGTCCTCCTACCCGTTCGTCGATGACCAGCACATCCCGATCCTGCAGGCGGTCGGCACCGACGGAAGGGCGATCGTCACGGTGGCCAGCGTCGCCCAGCACGCCGAGACGCTTGCCTTCAACGGCGGCAGCTCGGCGCTAGACGCCCAGCGCAACTGGGTTTCAGCCGATTGGGTCAGCTTCTTTCGCCAGTCCGTGCAGCGGCGCTTCGGCGGGGTGGCGATCGAGATGGCCGGAGCCGTCGGCTCAAACGAGAGCCCGGAGGTCTATAAGGGAACGATCTCGCGCACGCCGCAGCAGCAGATCAGCGCCGACCATCCCGCCGGCTGCCGGACCGAGTTTCAGACCCCAAACGGCGCCGACACGGCCGGGACCGGCCACGTGGCACTCGGCTACAACGGCGAGACCCAGGCGTTCGGCGACGATCTGGCCCAATCAGTAATCGGCGCGCTGCGCTCGAGCTACCCCTCCCGGAGCAATGTGATCTGGGGCGCGCGGAGCGCCGTCTGCGTCCCGCTCACCAACCTGCTGTTCGAGGCCGCGGCGGTGGCAGGGGTGTTCGCCCACCGCCCGGGCTACGGCGCCGGCTGCACGACCCAGTCTCCGGTGGCCGCGGACGGCTCGACGCTGGGCACGAGCCTGCTCAGCCAGGTGGCGAGCTTCCGGATCGGCGACGGCCAGTTCATCTCGCTGCCCGGCGAGGTGTTCCCGTTCACCTACCTGGGCAGCTTCCTGGGCCCGCAGGACATGCCCACGCCGGGACTGCCGATGACGCCGATGCTGATGCCCCACCTGCACACACCGTTTCGGTTCGTCGACGGCCTGGGCGAGGACATGCTCGGCTACATCTTCCCGGCCGGGAACGCGGTCGGGATCCCGAGCACTGGCAACCCCCAGGCCATCCAGGGCGACAGCGACCGGTTCGGCTGCAACCACTCCGACGACGCCGAAGCGACCGGTCCCAACACCGGCGAGATCGTCGGTAACGCACTCGTCACGCTGCTGGACGCCCACGGCGGACCGGCCGAGACCCAGATCAGCGGACGCTACGTGCGCCCCGACGGGACGTTATCCCGCGATCCGCTCGGAGGCCCCGAGTCGCTGCAGTGCAACGCCAACCAGGTCTTCCACCCCGACGGCCCGGCGATCGGGGTCGAGCTGCCCGGCGGGGTAGTCGTCCATCCGCTGGCCTGGATGTCGCTCAGTGGTCTGCCCCAGTCACGCCCCGATCGCGACACTCGCGGCTACTACGACGCTCGGGGGCGACGGGTGTGGCTGAACGTGTACCCGGACGTAACCCTGCCTTGACCACGACGTTCTGAGAGGAGAGAGGATGCGGCGACCGATGCGCAACCCCAAGCGGCTGATGATCATGGTGGCCGCCCCGCTCGCGATCGCCGCTCCCGCGGCCCGGGCCCAGCTTCCCTACCCGGCTGGAGTCAATCAGCCGGAATCCTCGAGCTACCGTCTGGCCCCGGGTCAGACGCCGTCGAACTTCTCCGATTCCGGTGACTGGGAGCTGACCGGCACGCCCAACACGAGCCTGACCAGCCAGCTGACGGTCGACCGCCAGCCCGACCAGCTGTGCGGGATCCGCGGGATCAGCCTGTTGGATGCCGCGGCAACGCAGCCCGCGAGCTGCGTCGTCGGCCAACCGGTCAAGACGGCGTTTGAGGTCAGCACCGGCAACCCGGACGTCCACATCGCGGTGCTCGACTCCGGGATCGAATGGAACCGCCCCGATGTGATGGCCAACGAGGCCGACAAGGTCTGGCTCAACACCGGCGAGCTACCCGCGCCCCGCCACGATCTGGCCACCCCGCTGGCGCCGCTACCCGGCGCCCGGACGTGCGCGTCGCTGGGCAACGCGCGCGGCGGCGACTACGACCGTTACGGCAACTACTGGCCGACTGGTCACGGGGGCAACGTCGGTGGCGCCTACGACATCCTCGGCAGCGGAGCCGTCAACCTGCTCGACTGGGCCTGCGATTCGCGCGTGGCCCGGGCCCTGTACCCAGCCAGCCTCAACCCCGGGCTGACCTGCCCCGGTCAGGCCGCGTGCAAGCCCACCCAGCGCTACCACGGACCCACGACCTCCGACGGCAAGCCGGTGCTCACGCCCGAGGCGCTGATCCTGGCCTTCTCCGACGGCACCGACCATGACCACAACGGGTACGCCAACGACATCGCCGGCTGGAACTTCGTCGACAACACCAATGACCCCTACGACGACGTCCAGTACGGCCACGGCAGCGGCGAGGCGCGCGACTCGACCGCCGAGGCCGACACCGGCTCGACCGTCGGATCGTGCCCGAACTGCATGATCATGCCGCTGCGGGTGGGCGAGTCGTTCGTGACCGACGCCAACCGGTTTGCCCAGGCGGCGCTGTACGCCACTGACCAGGGCGCCGACGTGATCCAGGAGGCGCTGGGCACCTACAACGCGCCCTACTTCGCCCGCCAGGCGATCGAGTACGCCTACAACCACGGCACCACTGTGATCGCCTCAGCCGCCGACGAGGCGGCCGAGCACCACAACCAGCCCGGCGCGCTACCGGACACGATCGTGGTCAACTCGGTCAACCAGCCCGATTCGGTCGGCGGGGTCGGGGCGACCAACGTGCCGCCGTCCTACCTGCAGCTCAACGGCTGCACCAACTGGGGACCCCGGGTCACGCTGGCCGTGGAGGGATCCTCGTGCTCGTCGGAGTCCACCGGAAAGAGCGCCGGGGTCACCGGACTGATCTACAGCGCGGCCGAGAACGCGCTGAACGCCGGCAAGCTCACCCCTTCTGGCACCTGCCGGCGGGTCGACGGGACGCCCTGCATCATCACCCCCAACGAGGTCCGCCAGCTGCTGGCCTCGGGCAACATCGCCGGCGACGCCACGGCCGGCCAGACCACCCCGAGCACCGGCTCCGCCCCGGCCGACCAGGGCGACGGGGGCCAGGCCGACGACGTCAACTTCGCCGCCCAACCCGAGGGTTCCTGCGTGCAGCAGACCCCCAGCTGCACTGACCCCAACCAGAACACGACCTTCGCCGCCGACATGCTGGGCGGGGTGCTCGGGCCGGCGCCCAATACCTACCAGTACCCGGCCCGCAAGGGATTTGACCAGTTCTACGGGTACGGCCGCCTGAACGCCTTCAAGTCGGTCGCCGCCGCGGCGGCCGGGGCGATCCCGCCCGAGGCCGACATCACCTCGCCCGACTGGTTTACCCAGGTCGACCCGGCCCAGACCAGCTTTGAGCTCGACGGTTACGTCAACGCCCGCGTGCCCTACACCTGCCGGATCGACGTCGCGCCCGGCGTCGAGCCCAACAACGCGCTGGCCAGTGCCAGCCCGCCGGGAGACTTCCACACGATCTCCTCGGCCTACTGCGATGGCAGCACGGTTCACACGGGCGCGCGCTCGGGCGGCCTGGCGGCGGTGGACGTCGCCTACCTGAAGTCGCTGTTCCCGTCCGGCGATCCGAGCACGTTCACCGGCAACGAGAACGGGGGTCAAGCCCAGCCGCAGTTCGGTCGCCCCAACACGCAGCCGTACGGGTTCACCGTTCGGGTGGTGGTGAGCACCGCCTCGGGCCCGAGGATGACCGGCGAGGACCGCCGCCAGCTCTTCCTGCACCGCGACCGGGACATGCTGGCCGGATGGCCCAAGGAGCTGCGGACTGACGGCGACTCGAGCCCGATCCTGGCCGACCTCGAAAGCCGCGACCGCAACGACCTGATCGTCGCCTCCTCCGACGGCTGGATCCACGCCTACCGATCCAACGGATCCGAGGCACCGGGATGGCCAGTCCACACCGATCCGCTGGCGTCCCATCCGGGTGAAGCGGCCTACGGCCCCGGCGGAGTCGGCAGCGGCCACTACACAGCCGTGCTGGGCGGATTGGCGGCCGGCGACCTGTTCCACGACGGCGGGATCGAGGTCGTCGCCGCCGACATGGCCGGCAACGTGTACGCCTGGAGCGGACACGGGCGACTCGTGTTCCACGCTCACTCCAACCCCGCCTACTCGGGGACTCCGCTCGACTACCCCAAGACGCCCTCGGGCGGGCTTGACAACGTGCGCCGGGGTCCCCGCGACCGCACCGAGGGCGGCTTCCTCGGCTCGCCCGTGCTGGCCAACCTCAACGGCGGCCCTGGTCCGCTGGACATCATCGTGGCCGGCGAGGACCGCCATCTGTACGCCTGGCAGCCCAACGGTCGACCGGTGCCCGGCTTCCCGGTGCTGGTCGCCGACCCGGACAAGATCACCGGCTTTGACTCCGCCACCAACCACCTGACCTTCTCGACCACCCGGGCCAAGGCCGATCCGGGCATCTCCGAGGACCAGGGCAAGATCGTCGACACGCCGGCCGTGGCCTACGTCAACGGGCCGGGCAAACCGCCGGTGATCTACCTCGGCACCAACGAGGAGTACACGGTCAACACGGGCGACGAAGGACCGATCAACGCCGGCGGGGTGTCGAGCGCGGCGCTCGGTCCCCTGGGCCAGACCGGCGTGCTCACGTTCGCCAACGGCCGGGTCTACGCGATCAAGCCGACCGGCGGGGCGATGACCTGCAGCGGAGTCCGGTGCGGTTCGTCGGCCTTCGAGCCTGGCTGGCCGGTGAAGATCGGGATCATCGACGAGGGTCTGCTCCCCGACGTGGGCGAGGGCATCAACGGCTCGCCGATCGTGGCGCCGATCAGCTGCCCCAACGGCGGCGGCGGGATGAAGATCGGCGTCTCGCCCGACGCCGGGCCCGCCTATCTCCTGAACGGCAACGGGAGCTCGTGCTACGGCTCATCGGGCGGCCAGTACAACACGCTCGACACCAACGCCACCTCGAGCAACGGCCAGAAGGACGACACGCCGGCCTTCGCCGCCGTCGGCTACCCGGCGTTTGGGACTCTGGACGGCAAGACGATCTCGATGTTCGACCAGGGAGCCGGACTGCTCCGGGCGCTGGACGTCGCCGTCAACGGCGAGCAGAAGGGCGGCCAGGACTTCATCCTGGGATGGGATACGGCCAGCGGCCGGTTTCGCTCGGGCTACCCCGCGATCGCCAACGACCTGGGGTTCCTGACCGGCGAGACGGTGGGCGCGATCACCAGCAACCCCTCGCAGCAGGACGTGCTCGGCGGCACCGCGTCACTCGACGTGCAAGCGTTCGACCCCCAGGGCCAGCCGGCCAGCGCGGCCTGGCCCAAGCTGAGCGGCGACTGGCTCGTGGCCACTCCCACCCTGGGCTCGTTCGGCACCCTGGACTACAGCGCCAGCGCGCGCAAGGACGTGGTCACGGTCACGCGCTCAGGCACGCTGGCGGTGTACAGCACCCCGGCGGCGGCCTGCTCGCCGTCCTCGTGGCCGAACTTCCATCACGACATCGCCAACTCGGGGGACTACACCCGCGACGCGGTCGGGCCCGGGGCGCCGCTGCACCTCCGGGTCTCCGGCGGACGGCTGACCTTCGTCTCGCCCGGCAACGACCTGATGTGCGGCAAGCCGGCCGGCTACGAGGTGGTCACGGCCAACGGCCCGTTCACC
The DNA here is from genome assembly GCA_030947395.1 of Actinomycetota bacterium. Lineage (GTDB taxonomy): Bacteria > Actinomycetota > Actinomycetes > Mycobacteriales > Jatrophihabitantaceae > JALZBL01. The sequence goes on from JALZBL010000067.1 coordinate 6,171, forward strand.
GCCGGCCAGGTGAGCGGTCTGCGCCACCTGGTCCACCTGCCCGCCCCGGTGCCCGCCGGCCAGACGGCGGCGATCCAGCTGCCGGCGACGGTCGGGCGCTGTCTCGGGGTGCGGGCGGTCGACCCGGCCGGCAACCTCGGACCGACCGCCGTGCTGGCCACCCGCGCCCACGCGAACTGCGGTCCTCCGATCGCCGCGCCGGGCGTAGCCCCCAACCCCTGCCCTAGGGCGGCGGGACGGCTGGCCGGCACGAGGCTGGGTTCGCTGCGGCTTGGGATGACCCGGGCCGGCGCCCGCCGCGTGCTGCCCCGCTTCTCCACCCGAGGCAGGCGCTACATGGACTTCTTCTGCCTGTCCCCGATCGGGATCCGGGTCGGTTACCCGTCGCCCGGGCTACTGCGGACGTTGTCCCGAAGCGGGCGCCGCCGGGTCGCCGGCCGGGTGGTGCTGGCCCTGAGCGCCGATCGCCACTACGCGCTGCGCGGCGTGCGGCCGGGCCGACGGCTGGCGGCGGCGGCCGGGCTCTTGCACACCGGTCGTGGCTTCAGGATCGGCCTGAACACCTGGTACCTGGCGCCCGACGGATCCGCCCGCGGAGTGCTCAAGGTCCGCCACGGCGTGATCGAGGAGGTCGGAATCGCCGACAAGCGCCTCACCGCCAGCCGGCGGCCCGCGCTGTCGTTCCTGAGGAGCTTCCAGGGCCTGTGAGCTCGGTCACCCGCTCCAGGGCGAGACCGTGTCACCCGCTCCAGGGCGAGACCGCCGACCCTACGTCCAGGGCGAGCGCTCGTCGGGTGCCTGGTCCACGCCTTCGTACAGAGCGGCCCGCTGCCACGGGCTCTGGCGCCGGACCGGCACCGGCGCCGGCGCCGTCTCGCGCATGAACTGCTCCAGCGCCGCCACCACGGCAGCGGCCTCCTCGCTCGAGGCGGTGGGCGCGACCAGGGTCAGCTTCGGGCGGCGGTTCACCTCGACCGCCGAGGGTATCGTGCCCGCCGGTGCCGCCGCTACCGGTCCTTGACCACGACGCCGTCCTTGAAGCCGTCTCGTCCGAGCGGGCGATCGTGCGCGTGCGCGAGGCGTTTGCCCACTACCACGCCGGCGACTGGGAGATGCCGGCCAAGGTCTACCTTCAGAGCCCGCCGTTTGGGGACTTCCGGGCCATGCCGGCGCTCGGCGGCGGCTTCGCCCTGCTCAAATGGATCACTTCGTTCCCGGACAACCCCCGGCGCGGACTGCCCACCGTGACCGGCGTGATCTGCCTCTCGGACGCCGCCACCGGCGAGCCGCTGATGCTGCTTGACGCCCGCTCGGTCACGGCGCTGCGGACCGG
>JALZBL010000350.1 GCA_030947395.1 Actinomycetota bacterium
GGGGCGGGCGGCCCCGCGGCGGGCACGGGCTCGGCCGGCGGCCACGGCGGCTGGTTCGGCGGCCACGGCGGCTGATACGGCGGCTGATACGGCGGCTGATACGGCGGCTGATACGGCGGCTGATTCGGCCCGGGCTGAGCCGGCCATGAGGGCGCCGCAGGTGTCTCGCGCGGGGAGGGAGCCGACCACGGATCGGGCGGGTTCTCGGGCGTCGTCATGGCGGGCGTCGTTCTCCTCACGGCGGATGAGCGGAGCTCAGATTAGTTGAGTTCCCGGTTCTGGCTAGGGCCGCCGATCGGTGCCGGCGACGGTGCGTAGCGCAGCTGTACCCGCCGCGCAGGTGGTTCACGCGTTTCCGGTCGACCCCACCGCCCACCCCTACGATCGACCCCGTGGGTTCTGTCGCGCTCGTGACCTGTGCCGCACTGCCCGAGGGCGATGAGGACGGCGGTCGGTTGATGTCGGCCTGCGCGAGCGCGGGGCTCGCCGCACAGTGGGTGGCCTGGGATGACCTGACTGTGGACTGGGCCGCCTGGGACCTGTCGGTCGTCCGCTCGACCTGGGACTACACCTCGCGCCGCGAGGAATTCCTGGACTGGGCCCGGCAGGTAGCGCGACTGGCCAATCCGGTCGATGTGCTCACGTGGAACTCCGACAAGTCGTACCTGCGCGAACTTGCGGCGGCGGGAGTGCCGGTTGTGCCGACCTCGTGGGCCCGGTCGGGGGAAGAGCCGGTGTTCCCCGATGACGGCGAGTTCGTGGTGAAACCGGTGGTGGGTGCCGGATCGGTGGGCGCCGGGCGCTTCTCCCAGTCGCAACGTGCCGCGGCCCGCACGCACGTAACCGGGCTGCACGCGCGCGGTCGGGCGGTGATGGTGCAGCCCTATCTCGACCGGGTCGACACCGACGGCGAAGCCGGACTGGTCTTTCTCGGCGGGCAGTATTCGCACTGCATCAACAAGGGAGCCATGCTCAGCGGCGCGGCCGAACTACCGGCCGATCCGTTCGCGGACCCGTTCGCGGACCCGTTCGCGGACCCGTTCGCCGTGCCGTCGCGGTCGCGCCAACTGTTCGTCCTCGAGCGGATCACCGCCCGAGCGGCGTCGGCCGCACAGCGCGCGGTCGCCGACACCGTCCTGGCGCACGCACCGGCCGATCTGCTCTACGCGCGGGTCGACCTCCTGCCCGGCCCGGACGGACCGGTGCTCGTCGAACTGGAGCTCGCCGAGCCCTCCCTCTTCCTCGGTTATCAGGACGGCGCGGCCGAGCGGCTGGCCGCCGCCATCGCCGCCCGGGTAGCCCGGTGACCATCCCGTTTGCTGCGCCGGTGGCCCAGCGGGCGGCGCTGCGCCGGATGAAGGGCGTCGCCGCCGGGCTGTTGCTGGTCGCGGCGGCGTTGTTCTTGGTCAGTGTCGCCGCCGGGAACGGTCGCGGCTGGTGGGGTTACCTGCAGGCCATGACCGAAGCGGCGATGGTCGGCGGCCTGGCCGACTGGTTCGCGGTGACCGCCCTCTTCCGGCATCCGCTCGGCCTCCCGATCCCGCACACCGCGATCATCCCGCGCAAGAAGGACCAGATCGGCGCCAGCCTCGGTGCCTTCGTCCAGCAGAACTTCCTGACCGCCGACATTGTCGGCGAACGCCTGCGGGCGGCGCGAATCCCGTACCGGGTCGGCGACTGGCTGTCCGACCCCGCGCACGCGGCCCGGCTGACCGAGGAGTTCTCGCTGGCCTTCGTCGGTGCGGCCGAAGTCCTGCGCGACGAGGAGATCCGCACCGCGCTCGCCCAGTACGCCGAGAAGCGGCTGGAGGAGTTCCCGCTCTCGCCCGTCCTCGCCCGGGTCATCGACATCGTCGTCGATGGTGGTCAGCACCAGATCGCGCTCACCGCCGGACTGCGCGGGTTCATGCGCTTCCTCGAGGAGAACCGGGATTCGTTGCGGCGCCGGCTGTCCGAGGAGTCACCGGAATGGGTGCCGAACTGGATCGACGACCGGGTGTTCGCCCGGCTGTTCAGCGGGCTCCAGTCGTTCCTCGCCGACATCATCACCCAGGACGACCACGAGTTCCGCGTCCAATTCGACGTCCGGCTGCGCAACTACGCCGCGGCGTTGCGCACCGACGCGTCCACCATCGCCCGGGTCGAGGCCGCCAAGTCGCAACTGCTGGCCCATCCGGCGGTGCGCAGCTATCTCGGCTCGCTGTGGTTCACGGTCAAGTCAGCGCTGCTCACCGCGGCGGCCGACCCCGGCTCGGCGCTGCGGACCACGACCGAGTCGCTCGTCGTCCAGGTAGGAATGTCGCTGCGGGACGACCCCCGGCTGGGGGACAAGGTGGACGGCTGGCTGGACGCCGCGTTGGTCCACCTGCTCGGGCGCTACTCGAACGACATCGCCGACCTGATCACGGTCACCGTCGGCCGCTGGGACGCCGAGGAAACCAGCCGGCGCCTCGAGTTGCAGGTCGGGCGGGACCTGCAGTTCATCCGGGTCAACGGCACCGTGGTGGGCGCGCTGGTCGGCGTGCTCATCCACGTCGTCGCTCAGCTGTTCTGACCGATCCGCGACGTGGGCGATCGCGGGTGGGTCATCCGCGCGGTTGCCAGTCGCCGCGGCGGGGGTGGTGGCGAGTCCACCGCTGAGCAGCAGGGTGAGCAGCGCGGCGGCCCACACCGTGCACGCGCCGAAGACGTG
>JALZBL010000068.1 GCA_030947395.1 Actinomycetota bacterium
GTGCTGGTGTCGGTAGACCCGGTGCTGGTGTCGGTAGACCCGCTGCTGCTGGTGTCCGTCGAGTCCGTGCTCGAGTTGAACGTCGGTGCGCTCTCGCTGGTAACGGCCGTGGTCTGGTTGGCCGTGTCGTTCTTGCCTCTGCCGCGGAAGAACAGGAGGGCCCCGACGACGAGCGCGACCACGACCACCGCCGCGATGACGGCGGCGATGAGCTTGTTGCGGTTGCCCTCCGGCGGCTGACCGCCCGGGGTAAACGGCGGGGTGCCGCCCGGGGGCAGGCCACCGCCGCCGCCATATCCAGGGGGCCCGTACCCCGGCGGCTGGCCGTAGCCCGGCTGCCCGTAGGTGGGCGGCTGGCCGAAGCCCGGCTGCCCGTAGGTGGGCGGCTGACCGTAACCGGGCTGCCCGTACGCCGGCGGCTCCCCGTAGGCGGGCTGGCCGTATCCGGGCTCCTGTCCGTACGAGGCCTGCTGCCCGTAGGCCGGCTGATCAAACGATTGGGTGGGTTGCTGGCCGTAGGCCGGCTGATCGAACGACGGCGCCGGCGGCTGACCGTACTCAGGCGGGGCGGAGCCCGGGCGAGCGCTTCCCGGCGGGGGCGGCGCCCACGGCACCGAGCCCAACACCGTGGTCCGGCCGGAGTCGTCCTCGGCTTCGCCCGATCGATCAGCCGGGGGCTGGCCGACCACTGGGGGATGGGCATCGGCGGCCGGCTGGGCATCGGCGGCCGGCTGGGCATCGGCGGCCGGCTGGGCGTCGGAGCCTTGGCGGTCGGATCGCTCGGCCGGCTCGGGCTGCCAGTTCCACGGGTCGGAGCCCGGATTGTTCGGCTCGGTCATGGCGAAGAACTCCCCCTTCGGTGGCGCGCTGAAACGTCGGGCGAGGCGGGTAACCCCGCGCCGATGCCGCGGTTGGCCGGTGGGCTCAGGCGAACAGCTGCGGCAATATCATGCGGCACGCTTGGTCGATCTCGCGCAGCGGGACCGTGAACTGGCCCTGGACCTCGAGCGCCGCCGACTGCGCGTCGACCACGCCGATGCGCTGGTGCGGCAGCCCGCGGGCGGTGCACATGTCGGTGAACCGGATCTCTTCGCTGCGCGGCACGGTGACAATTGCTCGCCCGGGCGACTCGGCGAACAGCAGGACGAACGGGTCGGCGTCCTCGGGCAGCACCACCCGCACGCCCCGATCATTGGCCCGGCACGACTCGACCAGGGCCTGGGCCAGGCCCCCGTCGGAGAGGTCGTGGGCCGAGTCGATCAAGCCGTCGCGGCTGGAATTGATCAGGATGTCGGCCAACAGGCATTCCCGCGCCAGGTCAACTGCCGGCGGCCGTCCGCCGAGATGACCGTGGACGACGTGGGCCCACTCGGACCCGCCGAACTCCGCTCGGGTCTCGCCGAGCAGGTACACGTGCGTGCCGTCGCCGGCGAAGCCCTGCCGGGTGCGGCGGCTGACGTCGTCGATGACGCCGAGCACGCCGACCACCGGGGTCGGCAGGATCGGCGTGGCGCCGGTCTGGTTGTAGAAGCTGACGTTGCCGCCGGTGACGGGCACGCCGAGCTCGAGGCAGCCGTCGGCCAGGCCCCGCACCGCTTCGCTGAACTGCCACATGACGCCCGGGTCCTCCGGCGAGCCGAAGTTGAGGCAGTTGGTGACGGCGAGCGGACGGGCGCCGGTCGTCGCCACGTTCCGGTAGGCCTCGGCCAGGGCGAGCTGGGCACCGGCGTAGGGGTCGAGGCGGGTGTAGCGACCGTTGCCGTCGGTGGCCACGGCCAGGCCGAGGTCGGTGCCGTCGTCGACCCGGATCATGCCGGCGTCCTCCGGCTGGGCAAGAACGGTGTTACCCATCACGTAACGGTCGTACTGGTCGGTGACCCAGCTCTTGTCGGCCAGGTTCGGGCTGGCGACCAGGCGCAGGAGGGTCTCGCGCAGATCGGCTCCGGTCTGCGGCCGGGGCAGGGCATTGGCATCGTCACCGACGAGCAGGTCCTGGTCGGCGGGTCGACCGAGCGGGCGCTGGTAGACGGGACCCTGCTGCGCGAGCGTTTCGGGCGGCACGTCGACGATCGTCTCGCCGTGCCAGCGCATGAACACCCGGCCCGAGTCGGTGACCGTGCCGATGACGGTGGCCGGCACGTCCCACTTCGCGCACACTGCCTTGAACGCGTCCAGGCTCGCGGGCGTGACGACCGCCATCATGCGTTCCTGGGACTCGCTCATCAGGATCTCTTCGGGCACCAACGACTCATCGCGCAGGGGCACGAGATCGAGGTCGACATCCATGCCACCGCTGCCGGCCGCCGCCAGTTCCGTGGTGGCGCAGGTGATGCCGGCCGCGCCGAGATCCTGGATGCCGACGACCAGGTCGGCGGCGAAGATCTCCAGGCAGCACTCGATGAGAACCTTCTCCGCGAACGGGTCACCGACCTGGACCGCGGGCCGCTTGGCCGGGTGACCGTCGCCCTCGAACGTCGTGCTGGCGAGCACGGATGCGCCGCCGATGCCGTCGCCGCCGGTCTTGGCGCCGAAGAGGACGACGAGGTTGCCTGGGCCGTCGGCCCGGGCCAGCAAGATGTCGTCCGTGCGCAGCACGCCGACGCACAGCGCGTTGATCAGCGGATTGCCCAGGTAGCTCTCGTCGAAGGCGAGCTCACCGCCGATGTTGGGCAGCCCCAGGCAGTTGCCGTAACCGCCAATGCCCGCCACGGCGCCAGGCAGCACCCGGGCGGTGTCGGGCGCGTCGGCCGGACCGAAGCGCAGCGAGTCCATCACCGCCACCGGACGCGCGCCCATGGTGAGGATGTCGCGCACGATGCCGCCAACGCCGGTGGCTGCGCCCTGGTAGGGCTCCACGTAGCTCGGATGGTTGTGCGACTCGATCTTGAACGTGACCGCCCAGCCGTCGCCGACCTCGACCACGCCGGCGTTCTCACCCATGCCGACGAGCAGCGCGTCGGTCGGCGGAGCCTTCTCCGCGAACTGGCGTAGGTGGACCTTGGACGACTTGTACGAGCAGTGCTCGCTCCACATGACCGAGTACATGGCCAGTTCGGAGCTGGTGGGGCGGCGCCCCAGGATCTCGCGCACGCGGGCGTACTCGTCGTCCTTCAGGCCCAACTCGGTGAACGGCTGGGCGACGTCGGGCGTGGCCGTGGCGTCGACGACCGTGTCGACCCGCCCGATTGTCCCGGTTGGACCGGTCACGCTGAGACCAGGCGGTTGACGACCGAGGTGAAGAAGGCGACGCCGTCGGTGCTGGGTCCGGTGAGGTCCTCGACCGCGTGCTCCGGATGGGGCATGAGCCCGACGACGTTGCCGGCGGCGTTCGCAACGCCGGCGACGTCGCGGTAGGAGCCGTTCGGGTTGACGCCGACGTAGCGGGCGACGACGCGGCCCTCGGATTCGAGTTGGTCCAGCGTTCGCTGATCGGCGACGTAACCACCTTCGCCGTTCTTCAGCGGAACGACGATCTGCTGGCCGGCGGCGTAACCGGTGGTCCAGGCGGTCCGATTGTTCTCGATGCGCAGGTACTGGTCCCGGCAAACGAACTTGCGGTGGTCGTTGCGGATGAGGGCGCCCGGCAGCAGGTGCGACTCGCACAGCACCTGGAATCCGTTGCAGATCCCGAGCACCGGCAGGCCGGCGCGGGCTCCGCCGATGATGGACTGCATGACCGGGGCGAAGCGGGCGATTGCCCCGCAGCGCAGGTAGTCCCCGTAGGAGAAGCCTCCCGGCAGCACGACGGCGTCCACCTGGTGCAGGTCCGGATCGGCGTGCCAGAGCGGCACGGCCTCGGCGCCGGCGATCCGCACCGCGCGTTGCGCGTCCCGGTCGTCCAGGCTGCCCGGAAAGGTCACCACTCCCACGCGGACGGGCACGAGGCCAGGTTACCGGCCGCGTCGTACTCAGCCGGTGCCCCGCACGCCAATCAGCCGAGGTGGCTGAGGTGGCCGCATCCTGGTGGGTGTGTCAATGCGGGGCCGGTACGGCCGTGGGAACCGTACGGCTGCGGGGATCGTCTCGGCGCGGTGACGGTCGGCTGGCGCGGTGACGAAAGGCTGGCGCGGTGACGAACGTCTAGCACCGTGGCGAACGTCTGGCGCGGTCTCGCATTGATGCGAGGACTTCCGACACGACCTGATCTCGACGATGCAGCCAGCGCAGTCCATGACGTCAGCTAGCGATGACCTCGGTGTGCCCAGCAGCGCGGTTCAGGCGAGCTTGTAGCGCACCGACCGGCCGCGGCGCCGGGGTGATTAGCGGTCCCACCGGTCGCGTTTGAGATGTACACCGGCTGATCGCCGCAGTAGACGCCTCTCCCGCCCTCGCGTAGCTGGCCGCCCGGCGCCCGTTTCGCCGCAAGTGAACAGGCCGTCGATCGCCATCGCGAAGTTGTCGTACCACCCCGATAGTGACAGCGTCGTGGTCGAACAAGTGAGCGAGACGGCGGGCACGGTGGTCTCGTCGGAAACGGTGGTGTCGTCGGAAGCGGTGGCGGTGCTGGCGGTGCTGGCGGAGCTGGGCGAGGTCGTGGATCGGCTGGTCGGTCTGGATCTGACCCGCTTGTCGCGCGAAGAGCTGTTGGAGGTGGCCCGCCGCCTGAGCGACACCCTGAACCCCGACGGCACCTGAGCGAACCAGCCGACCACGCCCGCCGTCGCCACCTCAGCCTGCACCCCCACCCCGACGGCACCGCAGACCTCACCGGCCGCCTCGAGCCGGCCTGACCGCGGTATCGCAAACCATCCTCGACACCCTGGGCCGCCTCACCCCCACCACTGACGCCAGCTCCGACCCGCGCAGCCCCGACCCCCGCAGCCCCGACGCCCGCACCCCGGGCCAACGCCGCCACGACCGGCCCGACCGAGATCGCCAACCTCACCCTGCTCTGCGGCCACCACCACCGAAACCACGAAACCACCGGCTGGCATTGCCACATGCAAGACGGCATCCCCTGGTGGACCCCACCGCGCTGGATCGACCCCGACCGCACCCCCCGCCGCAACACCACCCACCACCCACCCATCCACTTTCCCCACGTCGAGGCTGCTGGCGAGGCGTCGAGTCCGATCGGAGATTTTCGTGACAGAAATTCGGCGATGTCGCCGCCGGGGTTCGCTCCGAGCGATCCGACGGCCGGTCCGACCGGCTGAGCGATCGCCAGCGGAAAGCCGGCCGCACAATTGCGGCCGTCGCCCGGCGGAGCTAGTGCCCTGCCGGCGCTCATCTCGCTGCTGCCGGCGGCCGGGCTCGGCGATTGCCCGGAAGGGCTGCCGACACGCGGTTTGCGGGCTCGGCAACCGCCGTAACCGCTTGGCAGCGGGGACCGTCGCACGGTCAAGAGAGACACGGCGCAACACGAGGCGGGTAGAAAGACGACGTGGCGCTGGACCGGTCCCGACGGTTGATCGGTGCGGCGGTGTATCGACCCGCCCTGGTCCAGGAGCCCCGGGTCGTATTCGGCGCGCCACCGCTTCGCTGCGCCAGCTTGCTGAAACCGCTGCTGTTCTGGGCAGCCGGGCAGCACGAGCCGTTTCGGCGTGATCCATCGGCCTGGGCCCGGCTGGCCGAATCGGCGGTCGTACTCAGTGCGAACCAGCCCACCACCGACCTGTGGGACGACGTTGGCGAAGGACCTCTGCTGGCGACACTGCACCAGTTGACTGGCGTCGAGTGGACCGTCGAACCGGGCGGCGTGCGTTCCTTCGGTCGGGTGCTGGTGCGTGCGGAGGAGGTGACGATCGCCTACGCCACCATGGCTGGTGCGGCGGTCACCGATCCCGCCGCCGCTCAAGTGTTCCGCTGGATGGAGGCGGTACCCGCCCGGCAGACATTCGGAGTGCGCGCGTGTGCGGCGGCGGCCCAGGCGGAGCCGGAGTCGGCCGTCGGCATCAAGTGCGGCTGGTTCTGCGACACCGACGAAGATCACATCCGTACCCACGCCGTCACCATCAGCGGCCGGCCCGAGCACTGCACGGTGACCTGCGTCCTGACCGCCCTACCGATTCCAGCGGCCGAGCGGAAGTTGTACGCCGAAGCCGACGCGCGGGGCGAGGAGATCGCGATCCATGAACGGCATGCCGGCGCCCTCCTGCGCGAGACAACTCTGAGTCTGCTCACCGGCGGCACCGGCCCGGGTTAGATCAGCGTGAGCATGGCGCAAGGGCTCGGCGGGGAGCGCATGAGGCCGACGCGATCGCGGGTGAAGCCAGGGATCGCACGCAATCACGATCCCAGCCGATCACGCCCGCTGGACGGCGAAGTTCTCGATGACCGGATTGGCCAGCAACGTCTCGGCCAGCTCGTGCAACGTGGCGTCGTCGACGGCGTCCTCCACCTCGAGTTCGAAGTGCTTGCCCTGACGCACCGCGGTGACGCCCTGCACCCCCAGCCGGCCGAGGGCACTAAGGATCGCCTGCCCTTGCGGGTCCAGGATTTCCGGCTTCAGTACGACGTCCACGACGACCTTGGCCACGCCCACTCCAGTCCGCTCGGCTCGGACCGCCGAGCCTATCGGCCGGGATGGGCCGGGACGGGCCGGTCCGGAACGGTCCGGGGTCCGGGGTCCCGGGTCCGGGACGGCAGGATCGGGCCCGCGCCAGAAGGGCTACACCGCGGACACCGGTGGCGACAACCAGTCGGCGAAGGATCGCCCGGTCAACCGTTCGTAGGCCTCGACGTAGCGGGCCCGCGTGGCGACCACCACCTCCTCTGGCAGCGCCGGCGGCGGCGCCTCGGCCGCCCGGTCCCAGCCCGAGGCCGGCGAGAGCAGCCAGTCCCGGACGTACTGCTTGTCGTAGCTGGGCTGGGGCCGGCCGGGCTGCCACTCATCGGCCGGCCAGAATCGCGACGAGTCCGGCGTGAGCACCTCGTCGCCCAACACGAGCGCGCCGCCGTCGTCGTGACCGAACTCGAACTTGGTGTCGGCCAGGATCACGCCGCGTTGGGCGGCGAGAGCGCTCGCCCGGTCGTACACCGCCAGGGTGAGGCGGCGGATCTCGTCGGCCACCTCGGCGCCGACGTCGGCCGCGATCGCCTCGTAGCTGACGTTCTCGTCGTGCTCGCCCACCGGCGCCTTGCGGGCCGGCGTGAAGATCGGCTCCGGCAGCCGGTTCCCGTCGACCAGGCCGGCGGGCAGGGCAATCCCGCACACCGACCCGGTCGCTCGGTAGTCCAGCCAGCCGGAGCCGGTCAGGTACCCGCGGGCGACCGCCTCGACCGGCACCATGCGCAGGGGCCGGCAGAGCATCGCGCGGCCCCGCCAGGCCGGGGGGATCGACGGGTCATCGACGGAGAGCAGGTGGTTCGGCACCAGATCGGCCAACTGCCCGAACCACCAGTCGGTCATCGCGGTGAGGATGCGCCCCTTGTCGGGGATGGGTGTCGGCAGGACGCGGTCGAAGGCCGAGATGCGGTCACTGGCGACCATCAGCAGCGCCCCAGTCGGGGTGCGGCACAGGTCGCGGACCTTGCCGTGGTGGACGTGCTCC
>JALZBL010000351.1 GCA_030947395.1 Actinomycetota bacterium
AGGACTCGGTTGCCTGCTTGAGCTGGCGGTCGGCGCCCTGGCGGGGATAGCCGTACACCGTCGCCGCCGGCGGGCGGGTCGAGGGATGGGTCACGGAACTCTCCTTCGTACATCGGCAATGAGATATGGGGGGCGCTTACGGGCCGTCGCCTCGTCGCGCCCGCGTCCAGTGCTCGGGGCCCGCTCGGGCGGCCACCCGATCAGAAGTCGTCGTCGAAGGCCACCGTGCCGCCGATTCCGACCTGGTAGGCCGACACCCGGCGCTCAAAGAAGTTCGACAGCTCCTGCACGTCCTGCAACTCCATGAACGCGAACGGGTTCACCGACCCGTAGAGCGGGTCGATGCCGAGCTGGGCCAGCCGCCGGTCGGCGACGTGCTGCAAGTAGGAACGCATGTCGGCCGGCGACATTCCGGACACGCCCTGTTCGAGCAGGTCCTCGGCGAAGGCGACCTCGCACTCGACCGCCTCGGCCAGCATGTCGCGCACCTGGGCCACCATCTCGGCGTCGAACAGCTCCGGCTCCTGGCTGCGCACGGTATCGACGACGTCGAAGGCGAAGGCCATGTGCATCGACTCGTCGCGGAACACCCAGTTGGTGCCCGACGCCAGTCCGTTCAGCAGCCCGCGCGAGCGCAGGAAGTACACGTAGGCGAACGCGCCGTAGAAGAACAGGCCCTCCATGCAGGCCGCGAAGCAGATCAGGTTCAGCAGGAACGCCCGGCGGTCTTCGACGGTCGTGAGCTCGCGCAGTTCGAAGATCGAGTCGATCCAGCGGAAGCAGAACTCGGCCTTGCGACGGATCGACGGGATGTTCTCCACCGCGGCGAACGCCTCGAACCGGTCGCGCTCGTCGGGGACGTAGGTGTCGAGCAGGGTGAGGTAGAACTGCACGTGCACCGCCTCCTCGAACAACTGACGCGAGAGATACAGCCGGCCCTCGGGGGAGTTGACGTGCTGGTACAGGTTCAGCACCAGGTTGTTGGCCACGATGGTGTCGCCGGTGGCGAAGAACGCGACGAGGCGCCCGACCAGGTGCTGCTCGGCGGGGGAGAGCCGGGCCAGATCGGCCAGGTCGGAGTGCAGGTCCACCTCCTCGACCGTCCAGGTGTTCTTGATCGCGTCGCGGAACCGGTCGTAGAAGTGGGGATAACGCATCGGGCGCAGGGTCAGGTCCATGCCGGGGTCGAGCAGCATCGGCCGGCGGGTGGTGGTGGTCACTGGCAGGCCTCGCAGCTCTCGGGGTTGTCCAGGCGGCAGGCCACGGCGGCCGACTGCTCGGGGATCGGGGCGATGTCGTCTTCGGCTCTGCTGCCGCCGCCCGTGGTCACCGCCGGGGCAGCGCCGGTGGTCGCCTGCTGGATGCGGCTCGCCGGGCGCGAACGCAGGTAGTACGTCGACTTCAGTCCGCTCTGCCAGGCGTAGCGGTACATCGAGGACAGCTTCCCGATCGACGGCGCGGCCAGGAACAGGTTGAGCGACTGGCTCTGGTCGATGTAGGGGGCACGGGCCGCGGCCATATCGATCAGCGCCTTCTGCGGCAGTTCCCAGGCGGTGCGGAAAAGTTCGCGCACCGCGGGCGGCAGGGCGGTGAGGCCCTGCACGGAACCGTCGGCCCGCTTGATCGCGTCGCGCACCTCGGCCGTCCACAGCCCGTGGGCCTTCAGTTCGCGGACCAGCGCGGCGTTGACTTGCAGGAACTCCCCGCTGAGCGTCTCGCGCTTGAACAGGTTGGACACCTGCGGCTCGATGCATTCATAACTCCCGGCGATCGAGGCGATCGTCGCCGTCGGCGCGATCGCGATGAGCAGCGAGTTGCGCAGCCCGGTGACTGCGACCCGGGCCCGCAGCGTGGCCCAGCGCTCGGCCTGGGTACCGGTGACGCCCCACAGGTCGGGTTGCAGCTGGCCGTCGGCCGCGCGGGTCTCGGCGAACGCGGGATGGGCGCCGTGCCGCTCGGCCAACGTGGCCGAGGCCTCCAGCGCGGTCAGGTAGATCTCCTCGGCGATGCGGGTCGAGAGCTCGCGGGCTGCGTCGGAGTCGAACGGCAGCCGCAGCGCGAAGAAGACATCCTGCAGGCCCATCACGCCGAGCCCGACCGGACGCCAGCGCGGATTGGACGCGGCGGCCTGCTGGCTCGGGTAGTAGTTGATGTCGATCACCCGGTCCAGGAACGGCACCGCGGTGCGCACCGTCTGGCGCAGCTTGGCCCAGTCCACGCCGGCGCCGTCGAGGTGGGCGGCCAGGTTGATCGAGCCCAGGTTGCACACCGCGGTCTCGGAGTCCGACGACACTTCGATGATCTCCGTGCACAGGTTCGACAGGTGCACCGTGTTGCCCGCCCGGGCGGTCTGGTTGCCCTTGGCGTTGGAGGAGTCCTTGAACGTCATCCAGCCGTTGCCGGTCTGGGCCAGCGTGCGCATCATCCGCCCGTACAGGTCGCGGGCCTTCACCTGACGCACGAACCGGCCGTCGGACTCGGCCTGCCGGTACACCCGGTCGAACGCCTCGCCCCACAGGTCGGGCAGCTCGGGCACCTCGTCCGGGTCGAAGAGTGACCACTGCTCGTCGGCCTCCACCCGGCGCATGAACTCGTCGGGGATCCAGTTGGCCAGGTTCAGGTTGTGGGTGCGCCGGGCGTCCTCGCCGGTGTTATCGCGCAGCTCGAGGAACTCCTCGAC
>JALZBL010000352.1 GCA_030947395.1 Actinomycetota bacterium
CCGAGGAACTGCAGGTGCCGCTGGGCACCGTGGTCGGCTACGCCGTGCGCTTCGCCGACCAGGTCAGCGAGGACACGGCGATCAAGGTGATGACCGACGGCATCCTGCTTGCCGAGGTCCAGCGCGACCGCCGGCTCAGCCAGTACGACACGATCATCATCGACGAGGCGCACGAGCGCAGCCTGACCATCGACTTCCTGCTCGGCTACCTGCGCACGCTGCTGCCCACCCGGCCGGAGCTGAAGCTGATCATCACGTCTGCCACCATCGATCCGAGCCGGTTCGCGGCCTTCTTCGCCGGTGACGGTCACGCCGTGCCGGTGGTGGAGGTCAGTGGCCGGATGTACCCGGTGGAGCTTCGATACCGGCCGCTGTTCGCCGAGGCCCAGCTCGAGGATGAGCCCGACGAACCGGCCGCGCCGGTTCATGCCGCGCCGAAGGCGCCGAGCCGGCGCGAGCCGATGGACCAGATCGACGGGATCGTGGCCGCGGTCACCGAACTCGTCGCCGAGGGGTCCGGGGACATCCTGGTCTTCCTGAGCGGCGAGCGCGAGATCCGCGACACCGCCGACACCCTGCGCGGGCTCGACCTACGCGACAGCGAGATCCTCCCGCTCTATGCGCGGCTCTCGGCGGCCGAGCAGCACCGCGTGTTCACGCCGCACACCGGGCGGCGAATTGTGTTGGCCACCAACGTGGCCGAGACGTCACTCACCGTCCCCGGCATCCGCTACGTCGTCGATCCGGGCACGGCCCGCATCTCGCGTTACAGCCACCGCACCAAAGTGCAGCGGTTGCCGATCGAGGCGATCTCGCAAGCCTCGGCCCGGCAACGCGCCGGACGGTGCGGGCGGTTGTCCGACGGGATCTGCATCCGTCTCTACGCCGAGGCCGACTTCGAGGCCCGGCCCACCTTCACTGATCCGGAGATCCTGCGCACCTCGCTGGCCTCGGTGATCTTGGCCATGGCCGCCCTCGGCCTCGGGGCGATCGAGGATTTCGCGTTCCTCGACCCACCCGATCGCCGCAGCATCCGGGACGGGATCGCGCTGCTGCAGGAACTGGCGGCCCTGGAACCCGGCCGCGGTGGCGCGCCCCGGCTGACCGACGTCGGACGCCGGCTGGCCCAGCTGCCGGTCGACCCCCGGCTGGGCCGCATGGTTCTGAGCGCGGCCGGCGAAGGCTGCCTCGGTGAGGTGCTGGTGCTCGCCGCGGCGCTGTCGATTCAGGATCCGCGGGAACGGCCGGTGGAGCATGCCCAAGCCGCCGCGGCGCTGCACGCCCGCTTCGCCGACGAGCACTCCGACTTCGCGGCCTACCTCAACCTGTGGCGCTACCTGCGCGAGCAGCAGGAGCAACTCAGCGGCAACGCGTTCCGCCGGCTCTGCCGGGCCGAGTACCTGCACTTCCTGCGTATCCGTGAATGGCAGGACCTGGTCGGCCAGCTCAACCGGGTGGTGCGGTCGATGGGTCTGCGGGCCAACCGGGAGCCGGCCGAGCTGGCCGCCGTCCACCGCTCGGTGCTCAGCGGGCTGCTGTCCCACATCGGCCTGCGGGAGGGGGAGCGGCGCGAGTACCTCGGCGCCCGCAACGCCCGCTTCGTCATCGCGCCCGGCTCGGCCCTGGTCCGCCGGCCGCCGCGTTGGGTCATGGCCGGGGAACTGGTCGAGACCAGCCGGCTCTACGCCCGCACGGTGGCCCGCACCGACCCGGAGACGATCGAACGCCTGGCCGGGCACCTGGTGCAGCGCAGCTACAGCGAGCCGCGCTGGGACCGCCGGCGTGGGGCCGCCGTCGCCGCCGAGCGGGTGACGCTCTACGGGCTGCCGCTCGTCGTGGGCCGGACCGTGCCGTACGCGCAGGTGGACCCGGCAGTGGCCCGCGAGCTCTTCATCCAGCACGGGCTGGTCGAAGGCGACTGGGACACCCGGCACCGGTTCTTCCAGGCCAATCGCGCGTTGCGGGCCGACGTCGCCGACGTCGAGGACCGCCTACGCCGGCGCGACGTGGTCGCCGGCGAGGAGGTCATCGCCGACTTCTACGACCAGCGCATCCCGGCCGACGTGGTATCGGGCCGGCACTTCGACACGTGGTGGAAGCGGGAGCGCCAGCGTGATCCCGACCGGTTGACCCTCAGCCGCGAACTGCTCGTCCCCGACGTCGCCGTGGCCGACGACGATGCCTTCCCGCGCCGGTGGACGTTCGGCGATCTCGACCTGCCGGTGAGCTACCGGTTCGCCCCGGGCGCGCCGGACGATGGCATCACCATCCACGTGCCGCTCGACGTGCTGCGCCGGGTGGATCCCGATGCACTGAGCTGGTCGGTGCCGGCCCGGCGCGAGGAGCTGGTCACCGCCCTGCTGCGCTCCCTACCCAAGGCCACCCGGCGCGAACTGGGGCCTGCGCCCGACCGGGCCCGCGGGCTCGTCGCCGGGATGGGTCAGCCCGAGGGGCCGCTGCTCGACGCCCTGAGCGCGCAAATCGAGCGGCAGACCGGACTGACGGTGCATCGGGCCGACTTCGACCTGACCCGAGTGCCGGCCTACCTTCGCCCAGTCTTCGTGGTTGCCGCCGACGGCGCCCCGGTGGCCCGCGGGCGCGACCTGGCCGCGCTGCAGCAGCAGCTGGCCGAACCGGCGCGGGCCGCGGTGGCCGACGCCGCGCCCGCTATCGAACGC
>JALZBL010000069.1 GCA_030947395.1 Actinomycetota bacterium
AGGTGGACGCCTCCGGGTCGACATCTCCGCGTCGACTGACGCCTCGAAGGAGCAGGCCGACGCCCACGGCGGCGATCGCGACGACGAGACCGCCGGTGAGCAGCGTGGCGTGGATGCCGTCGACGAAGGCGCCCGCGGCCCGCTGCGCGATCGGCGGCGCCAGCTGGGACGCCGCGCCGATCGACTGTTTCGCGATGTGGACGGTCGCGACGGGCGCACCGGGGAGCTCCAGGTGGCCTCGGTAGGTGGCGTTGAGCACGCTGCCGAGTACGGCGATGCCGAGCGCGCCGCCGAGCTCACGGGACAGGTCATTGACCGCCGAGGCGACGCCTTGCTGTGAGTCGGGCAGAGCGTCGGTGATGGCCGCGGTGGCCGGCGTCATCGCCGATCCCATCCCGACTCCGAGCGCCACCAGACCGGCGAGGAGGTACCAGTAGGAGGTGCCGGCGTCCGTGGCCGCCAGCAGCATCAGAGCCGCAGCGATCAGGACCAGCCCGAACCCGCACACCCGCGCCGGGCCCACCCGCGCGGAGACGCTCGGCGCGAGTCGAGCGGCAGGCATCAGACCGGCGGCGAGGGGAAGCATGCTGATCGCCGCAACCAGGGCCGAGTCGCCCCGCACCAGCTGCAGGTACTGCAGAAAGACGAACACGAAGCCGAAGAAGGCGAAGAATTGCGCGGCGATCGAGAGGGTGCCGGCGGCGAAGCCGCGGATGCGGAACAGCCGCGGATCCAGCAACGGTTTGGGTTGCCGCGCTTCCCACCCGATGAAGGCGGCCAGCAAGGACAGCCCGGCCAGGATCCCGATCAGCGTCCGGGCCGAGGACCAGCCTTGCGTGGGTGCCTCGATCACCGAATACACCAGCACCGCCAGCCCGAGCACGGACAGCGCAGTGCCGCGCAGATCCGGTACGGCCGCATCCGGCTGAGCGGACTCGGGGACCGCGCGCAGCGTGCCGATGACCGCGATGACCGCGAGGACGACGTTGAGCCCGAACACCGAACGCCACGACCAGATCTCCAACAGGGAACCCGACAGCAGCAGGCCGAGGACCGCGCTGGCCCCGGCCACTCCCGTCCATACCGCGACGCCCTGCATGCGTTGTTTCGCAGGGAACGTCGCGGTGATCGTGGCCAGGGTGGCCGGCATGACCAGTGCCGCGGCCACGCCGAGGACGGCGCGCAGGGCGATCAGTTCGTCCGCGCCGTGCGCGAACATCGCGCCCAATGCCGCGGACCCGTAGAGCAGCAAGCCGACCAGCAGGACACGACGCCGCCCGAACCGGTCACCGAGGCCGCCTCCGGCCAGCAGCAGCGCCGCGAAGGTCAGCGCGTAGGCGTCGATGATCCACGACAGCTGCGTCTGGCTGGCGTGCGTGTCCCGGGCGATGTCCGGGATCGCGACGTTCAACGACGACACCGCCGACACGACGGTCGCCAACGCCAGGCAGACCACGACCAGCACGGCGCGGGTGTTGGGTACTTTCTCCGACGGCTCCATAGCGCCGACCATGCGCCACCCGTGAGCTAGGTTTCAACCATGATGAATTCTTCCGCGGGACGAGGCCGGCGGACCGGTACCCCGGACACCCGTTCCGAGATCCTGGCCGCGGCCCGAGAGCGGTTCATGGCCACCGGTTACAACCGCACTACCCTGCGGGCGATCGCCGAGCGGGCCGGTTGTGACGTGGCCTTGATCAGCTACTACTTCGGCTCCAAGCACGGCGTCTTCACGGCATCGATGGCCGTCGCGGTGAGCCCGGCCCAGGTGCTGACTCGCGTCCTCGAAGGTGACGTCGAGGACCTACCCCGTCGGATCCTGGCCGCCGCCATCAAGACCTGGGACGACCCCGAGAACTGGCAGCCGCTGCGGGAGCTGCTCACCCTGGCACTGCAGGACCCCACCCTGCTGCGCGGGGTCAGGGAATACATCGAACACGAAATCGTGGGCCGCCTGGCCGAACGAATCGGCGGCCCCGACGCCACCGCCCGGGCCGTGGTGGCGGCGGTTCAGGTCGGTGGCCTGATCTTCGCCCGCTACCTCCTGGCGGTCGAACCGATCGCGTCGATGGACGCGGGCGAGATCGGCCGCCGGTTGGCGCCGGCGATGAAGATCACATTGCTGCCGCCTCGGGCGATGAATTCGCCAGCGGGGAGATCGCGCCAACCGCAGCGTGGCTGAGCCGGTATCCGGGCGCTTAGCGCGGGTGCTCGCCCGGGCGGCTGGCGTCACCGGTGTTGACGACACCACTCGGCTCGATGAGCACGGCGTGGACCTCCCCGGCGGCGCGCGGGCGGTGCTCGACTCCGCGGGGAACGACGTAGAGCTGGCCGGGGCCGAGGGCCACGTCGCCGTCGCGGAGCTGGATCGTCAGCTGCCCGTCGATGACGAGGAACAGCTCGTCGGTGTCCGCGTGGCTATGCCAGCTGAACTCGCCGTACAACTTCACGACCTTGACCTCGTAGTCGTTAAGCCGGGCCACCACCAGCGGCGACCAGTGCTCGGTTAGGCCCGTTAGGCGCTCGGCCAAGTCAACGACGTGGGCGGTCATCCTTGCATTGTCCCCGTCCGCCAGAGCCGTGCCGAGCCCGGCCGTCCGGTCAAACTCCCTTGCGCGGAGGTGACAACGCCGCGAGGGTCACCCGGTGATCTCTTCGTGGCCCGCGACGCTGGCGCTCGCTGACCTGGACGGCCCGCACTTGGACCGGGACCTGCGGCGGTTCACAGACCTGCTGGCCGCCGAGTCGGACCGAATGGGGCGACGCCGAGACGCCGTGGTCCTTCGCTGAGCTTCGATCGGCCGCCGGCACCCGCGCGAACTGGGACTATCGGCTGCTGCTCGCCTGGGTCGAGGCCGAGGTGGTCGGCGGACTGTGGTTGCGGATGCCGATCCGCGACAACCGCCACCTCGTGAACGCGGAGGTCACGGTCGCGCCGGGCTGGCGCCGGCGCGGAGTAGGTAGGGCTCTGCTCACGGAGCTGGACCGGCAGGTCGAGGCGCTGGGCCGTAGCACGATCGTGGTGGCCGCGCATCGAGCCGGCACGGACGCGGCCAACCGAGCCGATCCACTGAACGAACCACCCGACCCGCGCACCGCAACCCTGGCCGAGCGGTTCGGCTATACGCGGGCTCAGGTGGAGCGGCGCAGCTCGTTGACGGTGCCTTTGGATCGACAGCGGCGGATCGCGGCGGAGACTGAGGTGAACCGCTACCTCGACGGCTACCGGTTGCTGACCTGGGTCAATGAGATCCCACCGGAGCAGCTGCCGGTGCGGGCGCGGTTGTCCGAGGCGATGAGCGTCGACGTCCCGCTCGGCGAGCTGCAGCTGGGCCCGCAGGCCTGGGATGCGGCCCGGATCGCCAACGTGGTCGACGAGGCGGCGGAGCAGGGCCGCACCTTCGTCGAGACCGCGGCGCAGGACGAAGCCACCGGAGCGCTAGTGGCGTTCACCGACCTCGTCGTCCCAGCACACGGCAACGGGAACGCCTACCAGTGGGACACCTTCGTCGACGCCCGCACCGAGGGCGTCGCCTTGGGCTGGCGGTGAAGCTGGCCAACCTGGCGGCGCTCGAGCGCATCGCCCCCGCAGTGCGCCGGGTGATCACGTGGAACGCCCACGTCAACGCGCCGATGCTGCGGATCAATGCGCAGCTGGGCTTTCGGGCCGACGGCCAGAGCACCGAGTGGCAGAAGATGCTGGCCTGACCTGGGTCGAGCACCGGGCGCCGGTCGGGTGCAGAAGTGACCGGCGGCGGAGCGTCTGGGCCGCAAAGTGGAGGCATCGTCGGCCGGCGCGTCGGGGTTAAGGTCGCTGACGTGGACGCCGCCCCCGATCCCGAGGCCGTCTCGCTGGCCCACCGCATCTTCGATCTGGCCCGCGCCGGCGCGGCTGAAGACATCGCCTCCTACATCGACGCGGGAGTGCCGGTCGACCTCACCGACGCCCACGGCAACACGTTGCTCATGCTGGCCGCCTACCACTGCCAGGCCGAAGTAGTCGCCGCCCTACTGGCCCGCGGCGCCGACCCCGACCGGATGAACGACCGCGGCCAGACGCCACTGGCCGGGGCGGTGTTCAAGCAGGCCTACGACGTCATCGACGAGCTACGTCGGGCGGGAGCCGACCCGGACCTCGGCGCGCCATCGGCCCGCCAGACCGTCCAGTTCTTCGGGGTCGACGTGGAAGTCGACCGCCTGACCTAGCCGCCCCCGGCCTTCGGGGCCTCGGGCCGGCGGCCGGCGGCTTCTCAGGAGATCCCGAACAAATTCGTCAACGGCTCGATCGCAAAGTAGAGGGCGAAGAACGCGGCCACCGCCCAGAGCAGCGGGTGCACGTCGCGGGCCCGACCGATCGCCGTCCGCAGGATCAGGTAGGTCACGAATCCCGCGCCGACGCCGTTGGTGATCGAATAAGTGAACGGCATCAGCACGATGGTCAGGAAGGCCGGCACGGCCACGGTGAAGTCGTCGAAGTCGATGTTCTTGATCTGGCTGATGAGTAGCACGCCGACCACCACGAGGGCTGGCGTCGCCGCTTCGGACGGCACGAACTGGGCCAGTGGCGAGAGGAAGATGGTGACCACGAACAGCAGACCGGTGGTGACGCTGGCCAGGCCGGTGCGGCCGCCGTCGCCGATGCCTGCCGCCGATTCGACGTAAGTGGTGGCCGAGGAAGCGCCCGCAACGCCGCCGGCCACCGCGGCCAGGCCGTCGACCAAGAGCACCTCCTGCACCCGCGGCAGCGTGCCGTCGGCGTTGAGCAAGTTGGCCTCGCTGGCCAGGCCGATCGTCGTGCCCATGACGTCGAAGAAGTCGGACAGGACGAGGGAGAAGATGATGACGATCGCCGAGATGATGCCCACCGCGGAGAAGCCACCGCCGAGCGAGAAGTGACCCAGCAGGCTGAAGTCGGGCGCTCCGTACTTCTTGCCCTCGAAACTCGGGACGTTGAGCGCCCAGCCCTCCGGGTTGACCACCTTGCCGGTGGCGTCGGTCTGCGCCCCGATCCCGATCCAAGCCTCGAGGATAACGGCCAGAACGGTGGCCGCGGCGACGCCGATGAGGATCGCGCCCGTGATCCGCCGGGCCAGCAGGATCGCGATCAAGACGACCCCGAAGACGAAGACCAGCGTGGGCCAGCCGTTGAGGTGACCGTTGACGCCGATGTCGACCGGGGTGCCGCCACCGCGCCGCACGAACCCCGCGTCGACCAGGCCGATCAGGGCGATGAACAGCCCGATGCCGACGGCGATGGCGCTCTTCAGCGAGGCCGGGATCGCGTTGAAGACCGCGACCCGGAAGCCGGTGAGGACCAGGGCAGTGATCAGCAGGCCTTCGATGACCACCATGCCCATCGCCGCGGGCCACGACATCTTCGACGCGACTTGGAAGGCCACGAACGCGTTGAGCCCCAGCCCGGTGGCCAGCGCAAAGGGATAGCGACCGATGACGCCCATGGCCAGCGTCATCACGGCGGCGACGAGAGCGGTGACGGCCGCCACCGCCGAGAGGTTGGGCGCCGAGCCACCGCCGAGGAAATGTTTATTGACGTCCGGCGCGGTCCCGATGATCAACGGGTTCAGCACCACGATGTAGACCATGGTCACGAAGGTGACCAGCCCGGCCCGCATCTCTCGCACCGGCGTCGACCCGTGCGCGGTTATCGCGAAGTATCGGTCGAGGGCGGTACCGCGGACGGATCGGGTGCGGACGGTCTGGGTCATCGGAGGGCCTTTCCGAAGGCGGAGGCGACCGGCGCACAGTACCGAGGCCGTGTTACATCAGCCCGCGCGGCTCAGCCGCCGGCGAAGGGTGGCAGAACCTCGACCGTGGTCCGATCAGCCAGGACGGTCTCGTCGTTGCCGAGCGGGCGGCCGTCGGACATGAGCGACGACGCCGCGAGGATGGCCGCGAAGCGCCGGTCGCGTCCGGCCCTCAGGCACTGCTTGAGCTCACCGAGCGTCCCGGCCGCAACGTCTTCCTCGGCGACGCCGGCTGCCGCGCGCGCTCCGGCGAAGTAGCGCACCGTCACCACCGGCCGGCTCGCTCCACCGAGCCTCAGCCGCCGATGGCCGACATGGGCCGGTCCGGCTGGAGGAAGCCGGGGTCGTTGATGCCGTGACCCGGGGCCTTGATCGCCATCGCCGACTGCCAGCGCGCCGCGATCTCGTCGTCGGACGCCCCACTGCGCAACAGTGCGCGCAGATCGGTCTCGCCGCGGGAGAACAGGCAGTTGCGGATCTGGCCGTCGGCGGTGAGGCGGGTGCGGTCGCACGCTCCGCAGAACGAGCGGGTGACCGAGCCGATCACCCCGACCGTGACCGGACCCCCGTCGACCAGCCACGTCTCAGCGGGTGCCCCGCCCCGGGCGGCGGGGTCGGGCGTGAGGTTGAATACGCCGGCCAACCGGGTCAAGATCTCCTGTGCGGTCACCATTCGGGCGCGGTCCCAGACGTGGCCGGCGTCCAGCGGCATCTGCTCGATGAACCGCAGCTGGTAGCCGTGTTCGAGGCAGAAGCGCAGCAGCGGCACGGCCTCGTCGTCGTTCACCCCGTGCAGCAGAACCGCGTTGACCTTGACCGGGCGCATGCCGGCGTCGGCGGCCCGGCGCAGGCCGGCCACGACGGCGGCGTGGCGGTCACGCCGGGTGATCTCGGCGAACCGGGCCGGGCTGAGGGTGTCCATGGAGACGTTGACCCGGTCGAGTCCGGCCGCGGCCAGGGCGTTCGCCCGCTGGTCGAGACCGATGCCATTGGTGGTCAGCGAGATATCGGGCCGGGGGCGCAGCGCCGCAGTGGCCCTGACGATCGCTTCCAGCCCGCGGCGCAGCAGGGGCTCACCGCCGGTGAAGCGGACCTCCTCGATCCCGAGCTGCTCAACGCCGATGGTGACCAGCCGGATGAGTTCATCGTCGGTGAGCACCTGCTCGCCGGGCAGCCAGTCGAGGCCCTCGGCCGGCATGCAGTACGAGCAGCGCAAGTTGCACTTGTCGGTCAGTGAGACGCGCAGATCCGTCGCCACCCGACCGTAGGCGTCGGCCAGCGGTCGCGGCACCGGTCCGGCGCGCACCGGCGCCGGGCGCGGGAGGAGGTGCAGGGCCGCGGGCACGGACTGAGCTTAGGCGCCATCGCACCGGCGGCGGCCAAGCGTCTCTGCCGGGCGGCGCCCAAGCGTCTGCCGAGCGGCGCCCAAGGGTCTCGCCCAGCCGGGCCCAAGTGTCTCGCGCCCAGCCGCGCCGAGGTGCAGACTCGGCCTGTGGCCAGGGCCGGTACCGCCGACGTTCCCCAGTCGGATGCCGCGCGGGCCTTCCTCGACTCCGGTACGGAGCCCGACCGGGTGCGTCCCATCGTCGCCGAATCCTGGCTGCGTTCGGCGGCGGCGGGAATCGACGCCGACGCGACGGTCGCCCCGGTGGCGCTCGAGTCCCGGGAAGTGTCGGCCTACCGGGCCGAGCACCGTCTGG
>JALZBL010000353.1 GCA_030947395.1 Actinomycetota bacterium
GCGACGGCGGCGAACGCCGCGGCCAACCGCTGGTCAAGGCCGCCGTCGACCTGGGCGACGACCTCCCAACCCGGTGGCACCCACGCCCCGGGTCGACCGGCGAGGACCAGGACGTGACGGGCGGCGGCGACCTGGGCCGCGGCGTCAAGGCAATCGGCCAGGGCCGCGGCGGCCAGCGCGGCGGCCTGGGCGGGCGTGAACGGTGGGGTCAGTCGGGTCTTGACCCGGCCGGCCACGGGTTCCTTGGCGATCACGACCACCGCACCGAGTGAGGTGGAGCCCCTCACGCCGGGGCCTGCTCGGCCAGCACCGCGCGCATGTCGCGCACGGCCCGCAGCGAGCCCCGCACCGTTCCGGTCACCTTCGACCGGCCGACGCGCGGGTGGTAAACCACGTCGAGCTGCTGGATGCGCCAGCCGGCGGCGGCGGCCCGCAGGAGCTGTTCCAGCGGGTAGCCGCTGCGGCGGTCGGCCACGCCGAGGTCGAGCCAGGCCTGGCGACGGGCCACCCGCAGCGGACCGAGGTCGGTGATTGGCAGGGCCGTGCGCCGGCGGATCCGCCGGGCCAGTTCGTAATTGGCCACCCGCGCGCTGAACGGCCAGGCGGCCCGGCTGAGCGCCCGACGCCGGGCGACGGTGAGGTCGGCCTGACCGGCGGCCACCGGCTCGGCCAGCCGCATTGCGTCGGCCGGGTCGAGGGACGCGTCGCAATCGCAGAACGCCACCATGGGTGCGGTGGCCGCGCGCAGGCCGGCGTCGCAGGCTGCGCCGTATCCCCGACGCTCGGCGTGCACCACCGTGGCGCCGGCCGCCCGGGCGACGTCCGGGGAACCGTCACTCGAGCCGTTGTCGACGACGATAGCCCGAGCTCCGGCCGGGACCCGCGCCAGCACCCACGGCAGGGCGTCGGCCTCGTCGAGACAGGGCAGCACGATATCCAGAGTCGCTGTGGTGCCGGTATCGAGGGTCGCTGCCGCGACGGCATCCAGCTCGGCACCCAGCGCCGTTTTGATCATCACTGTCCTCACGCTACGGAGGAGAAGCCCGGTCACCGATTACCGGTCGGTGACGATCTCCGGCACCCGTCGGGCACGGGGCGCTGAAGGAGGTTCGCGGCGCATAGGCTGCGCGGTTGTGGCGCGCCTGCTCGTCGTCGACGACGACCCCACCGTGGCCGAGGTGGTCGGCGGGTACCTCTCCCGGGCCGGCCACGACGTGCTACTCGTCGGCGACGGGGTGAGCGCCCTGCGGGTGGTGGCCGACGCACCGCCCGACCTGATCGTGCTCGACCTGATGCTGCCCGGTGTCGACGGCCTCGAGGTCTGCCGCCGCGTCCGCGCCGAGCACCCGGCCGTCCTCGTGATCATGCTGACCGCGCTGGCCGAGGAGGAAGATCGGATTGCCGGCCTTCAGGTCGGGGCCGACGACTACGTCACCAAGCCGTTCTCGCCGCGGGAACTGGTCCTGCGCGTCGAATCGGTCCTGCGTCGGGGAGCCGGGGCTGCTACGGACGGTCCGGAGGCGGCGGCCCGCCGGGCCCTTCGCACCGGCGACCTGGTCGTCGACGCCGCCGCCCGCCGGGTCACCAAGGGCGGGGTCGAAGTGAGCCTCACCGTGCGCGAACTCGACCTGCTGGTGTTTCTCCTGACCCATCCCGCAGTGGCCTTCAGCCGAGCCGAACTCATGTCCCAGGTCTGGGGATGGACGTTCGGCGATCAATCCACCGTGACCGTCCACGTCCGCCGGTTGCGGGAGAAGATCGAGGACGACCCGTCGGAGCCCAAGGTGATCCAGACGGTCTGGGGAGTCGGCTACCGCCTCGAGGTGGCGCCGTGATCCACACCTCGACGATCGTCCTCACCGCGGTCGGGTGGGCGCTCGGCGGTGGCGCCCTCGGCTGGCTGGTGACGGTGCCGCTGCGCCGTAGCTTCGCCGGCCAGCTCGCGTCACCGGTGATCATCGCGACGTTCGCCTTGCTGGCCGCGATTTTCGGGGCCCAACGGGCGATGTTCTACTCCTCTGGCGACTTCCGAGTGGCCCTCATCGTCGCCGGGGCGGCCGGCCTGGTCTCGGCCGGCACCGTCTTCCTCGGGGCCCGCGCGCTGGCCCGCGACCGCCGGGCGTTGGCGCAGGCGGTCGAGGCGGTCGGGGCCGGTCGTCGACCCCAACCGGTGGACGACGTACGCCGTCTGCGCAGCGAGCTGCAGACCCTGCGCCGGCAGGTCGAGGCCGCCGGACGCCGGCTGGCCGAGGCCGGCGACCGCGAGCGCAGCCTCGAGCGTTCCCGCCGCGAGCTGATCGCCTGGGTTTCGCATGACCTGCGCACTCCGCTAGCTGGGCTGCGCGCGATGGCCGAGGCGCTGGAGGACGGCCTGGTCGAGACGCCCGAGCGCTACTACAAGCAGATCCGCCTGGAGGTCGACACCCTGACCGAGATGGTCGACGACCTGTTCCAGCTCTCGCGCATCCAGGCCGGCGCGCTGCGCCTGAGCAACGACCGGGTGAACCTCGACGATCTGGTCTCGGACACCCTGGCCGGACTGGAACCCCTGGCCGCCGCCCAGCTGGTGCGCCTCGACGGCCACGCGGCGGTGCCGGTCGTCGTCGTGGGCGACGGGCGCGAGCTGAACCGGGCGGTGACCAACCTGGTGGTCAACGCGGTGCGCCACAC